>CAZVNH010000163.1:0-751 GCA_964628575.1 uncultured Thermoplasmatales archaeon
GTATATGTATATTCAACTTCTGTTTCTCCATTTACTGGACCTATTGGTTTATTAGGTTTATCTGGTGGTTTATTGCTTTCATCATAGTTTGTTTTTACAAGTTCTAAATCAAAAATAGAATTAATATAACCATCATCCCAAGATATTCCTTCCTGAACTTTTACAAGATAACCTGCTCTAGGCGCATACCAAAGATTAGATAGATAACCCCAATTACCACCGATAACAAAAGTATCATACGTTCCTGCAGGAATATCATCAATTACTTCAGTACGAATTAATTCCATTTCATCATCAAAAACCATTGATGAATTAAATTCATGGTTTCCAAATGGAATATCAATATCTACTTGAGCATCAATTGATGCTTCATCAATATGAACATCCCATGGTTCCTCATTTTCAATCAATGGAAAATCAAAAAAATCAAAGTGCGGTTTAAACTCCATATCCATCTCAAAATTTAAATCACGCCATTGAAGAATCGGGACATATACCTCTCCATCAACTACAAATGAAAACTTCTTAATTCCAAGTGTATCTTTACATATATAGGCATTCCCTCCAAAATCTCCATGGAAATCTGCAATATTTAATTCAGCTGAAAATAGACTAACATCTCCTTCGATCCAGCCATCTAATAAAAGCACATATACCAAATCATCATCTAATGTTTCAATACCAATAACTGTTGCATACATATTTTTTATTTCAGCATCTACTGAAAATGAGCTTGTTATTCCATCATTTA
>CAZVNH010000163.1:761-970 GCA_964628575.1 uncultured Thermoplasmatales archaeon
CCACTCAGGAATCTCTGCATCATTGAAATTTAATTTATTATTTGTACTTTTTGTATCTCTTATAATCGCTGAAGCGCCAACAAAATAACTACCAAATAATAAAGATATAATAAAAAAACAAAAAATTGTTTTAAATTTCATATATGCCACCTCGCCCAATTAAACACTATAAAACACATATAATTGTTTATTATTAGAATTTTTCTATT
>CAZVNH010000163.1:980-6223 GCA_964628575.1 uncultured Thermoplasmatales archaeon
ATAAAATCAATTAATATTGTAGTTTTTGTTTTTGATATCTATAAATCTGATAATTAATAAAGCATTAATTAAATTAATTTATTGTTATAGTAAAATAAAAAGAATATTTGATTAACCAGTTATACAATTAAGCTTACGTTTAGATGAAGCTTAAAAGGTTACTTCCAATAATCGGGATTATTATTCTTTTATATATTATTTCAACTCTGAATTTTGGACGAATTAAAGAAATCTTTATTGATATTAATCCTCTTTATCTGTTTTTGGCTTTTTTTTCTTTTATTCCTATTGTATTAATGTCAAACATTCAATGGAGAGTTCTACTTAAAAAACAACGTATTAAGGTTAGTTTTTGGTATTCTTTAAAGAATATATTCATTGGTTATTTCTATGGCGCAATTACTCCCGGAGGTTTTGGAGCTTATACAAGAGCTATTTACCTATCTGATGAAAGTAAATCTCCCCTTCCAAAATGTCTTTCAAATATTGTCATTCATAATACTATTGATTATATATCATTGCTTCTCTTGGGAGCAGCCGGTGCTTTTTACTTTAGTAGTAGATACTCTTATCTTCTTTATATCATAATTATTGTAATAATTATTATTATCGCTCTTATGTTTTTTTTCCTTAAAAAAGAAAAATCAAAAAAGATTTTCACAAAAATTGTAAAATCCCGTATTTTTGAAACTGTAAGATATCGTATTGAAAACTCAATTGATTCGTTTTATGAAGATCTTCCACGTTTTAAAGATGTCTTAAAACCTTTTTCAATATCCTTTTTAGGTTGGGTAGTTCGATTCATTGAGTTTTATCTAATTTCAAAACTATTTATGACAGATGTTCCATTACTTGATTTTGTATTAATTATCTCTGTTTCAAATGTTGTTGCATCAATTCCGATAACAATCTATGGACTAGGAACAAGAGAAGCAACTCTAATAAGTTTGTTTTCTTTATATGGTATTGACAGAGAAATTGTTGTTACTTTTTCATTATTCTGGTTTGTAGTTATATGGTTAACACCAAGTATTATTGGTTCTGTTGTAACAATTATTGAAACAAGAAGAAATGATAAAATAAATGCTCAAATGGTGTGAAAAAATTGATTGATGAAAAAACCGCAAGAAAGTTTGCATCCTATATGAAAAATTATCCTGAACTATATGAACATCTTACAATTATTTTAAAAAGATATCTTCCTGAAAATGTAAAAAAGCCTTTAATTATCGATTTAGGAGTAGGACCAGGTCTTCTTTCAAAAGAAATTAACAAACAAATACCAAATGCAGAAATCATTGGTATTGACCCATCAAAAGAAATGCTTAACCTTGCAAAAGAAAACGCATGTCTTAAAACAAATATAGGTACAGCAGATAATATCCCACTAAGGGATAACACTGCAATTGCAGTAGTAAGTAGATTCAGCTTAACATATTGGAGGGATATCAATAAAGGTATAAATGAAATTTATAGAGTTTTAAAACCAGATGGTATTCTTGTAATTGAGGCTTTAAATAAGGAATTTTCCCCATGGAAACTTAGACTCATCAAAATGAAAATGATAATTAAATTCTCAGGGATTGATGTCGCAAAATATCATATTGATGCATATGAAACAGCATATACTATTAAAAATGTAAAAGAAGCTTTAATTAATAGTAACTTTAAAATCTGCTATCACGAGGGTGAAGATAAGGATTGGAGATTTATTATAGTAGCCATTAAAAAATAATTTTATAGATATTTATTAGATAAATTTAAATATATTGTATTTAATAAATAATAATGGTTTTTATGAAAAAAAGAGTTATAAAAACATTATCTTTATTCTTAATATTATTAATATTAATATCCAGTTTATTTCCTATAACAAGTAGTCTTGAAAAAGATATTGTACAAAATCCTTTAGTTGAGCCAGAAGAAGAATTAGTTGAAATTTATCTATTGAGAGTCGAGCATTACCTTGTAATAAAAGCAACAGAAGATTCAGATGTTTTTAATGTAAGTTATGCTTTTCCACCGGATTATAATTATCAAACACCTGTTTTTTTAGAGATATTTGATGACACAACAGCTGATTTAATAAATTATCATATAGAAAATGATGTTTTAGAGCCAAACAAACTTGTTGTTTTTACTGTAAATAATATGCAAAAAGATGAGGAAAAACTCATACATTTCACAGCATGGGTCATCGTCGAACATAAAGATTTTAGTGATCTTCCAAAAACCAAAAAATTTCCAAAGGATTCTACTAATCTGCCTGAAGATACTAAAAAATGGTTAACTCCAACTAAAGTTACACAATCAGATAGTTTTCTTATAAAACGAAAAGCAAGACAACTACGATTTTTAAATAATGATTTAATTAAATATGCAAACAAGGTTTCATCTTTTATAATCAATCATAGAAAAATATTTTTTTTACTACAGCTGAAATTGTTTGTGTTTTTTTCACAAGATGCATTAACAACTCTATTAATTAACGGTGAAAATGTTGGTAGATCACATTTAGCATGTGCATTATTTAGATGCCAAAATGTTCCAGCGCGCGTTTTACTTACCAACAATGATCAAGGCTTTTGGACTCAAATGCATTATATGATGGAATATTATGTTCCAAATTATGGTTGGGTCACACTTTGTACAACAAGAGGAAAAACACCATTTAACACAAGCAGACAGGTTATAAATCGTATATGTTATCCTGAAGATGAAAATGATACAAAAACAGATTATATCTTTAAATTAATGAAAGGCGAGGAAAGATGGATATGGTTTGATAATAAAAATATTAAACCTGTTTATATCGACTGCAAGAATGGCAGTAAATCTCAGATGTTTCAGGAAAATAAAATTCAAACATGTTCAATTGTTAAAAATGATATCTTTAATATTACAAGAATTGTTTTTATAAAATATCAGAAATATCTTGGTATAGAATTATCCTGTGAAAACAAGAATCATTTCAATCAAGCTTTAGATTATCAAAAACAAGCTCTTGATGATTTAAAAAATTCAGATAAACCATATAGCTATATTCACTTGATGGAGCTTGCAAATGATGAATATAATCTAATTGATATCTGATTTTTTTTGAGAAATATTTATGAATAAAAAGCAAGAAAATAAAAAAAATCAGCGCTCATTATCTGGGTATATCATTATATCCATAATCATATTTATTACATTCAGCTTAGGTTTTTTTCCACTTGTTATTTATGCTAAAATTGTTTTATTGTTTTTTTCTTTTAATCAAATTTGGCATTTATTTATCCTACCATTTCTTCTATTATTAGGATTTAATATCTTTTTATTTTATCAACTTTTATTCTCAGGTCTTATAATTCATGTTTTTAAAATTAAATATTATCCTGGGAAATACCAGTATTCATATAAAGAGAAAAATGCCTTTAATTGGATTCTTTTTTGTTTGTTATATACATTTGGTAGAAGATTACTTGAAATCTACCCTATGGGTTCTATGAAATATACCTATTTTAGACTTTTAGGTATGAAAATAGGTAAAAACACTCTTGTCGGAGGTACAGTTCAAGATCCCTGTCTTACAGAATTTGGTAATAATGTAACAATGGGATTATATTCTGTAATATATGGTCATATTCATGATTATGAAAAAGGAATTATAAGTATGGATAAAGTAATAATAGGTAATAACGTAGTAATTGGCGCCGGTGCTTATATAATGCCAGGTGCAGTTGTTCAGGATAATGTAAAAATCGCTGCAGGTTCTATTGTTACAAAAGGTCAAGTTCTAGAAAAAGGAAAGATATATGGAGGCATCCCTGCAAAAGAGATTAAAATTAAAAAAATTGTAAAAAAGGAGGTCTAGATTAGTGGAGGTAATAAAAATAAAAAGATAGTTAATCTTAAAATCATTTTCTTACCATACTAGACCCCATATTATTATGTTATCTAATGAAATATAAAATTTATTATGATAATTTTGTGCATAATTAGAAAATATAATAGAAATTACCAAAGATGTAAAATATAAATATTAAAAATTAAGATATTTATTAAATTTTTAAGAATCGTAAAAACATATGATCTAGAACTGGATGTTGTTTTAGGAATTTTACTAATGATATGTTTATTGCTTGGTTTCTAGGCATTTTAACAGATAATGTTCCCCATTGGCCTTCAGCATCATAAGTATCCTTTGCTTTTGCTCTAATAGTATATGTACCTTCTTCTGTCCAGATATGACTAAGACTAACTTCTTCATTAGATAAATATGGACCTATCCAATATTCAACTTCACCATCACCCCAATCAATGGTATAATAGATATCATTATCATTTGGATCAGTTGTAAAAAAATTATAATCATAGGAATTTCCTGCTTTTCCATTTGCTGGTCCATTAATACTTACTTTATTTGGAGGCGAGTTTCCTTGAGAATTAATAATAATTTTTTCTAATGTACTGAAATCTCCCCATTCATACGCAGAGTTATATCCTCTTACCTTATAGTAATATTTACCATCTTGTTTACCTGTTATTTCATAAAAATTATCTGTAATAATATCTGATAAAGTATTGATAGAATTCCATTTTACAACAGGAGTAATGTCATCAATATAGAACCCTTCTTCAACAGTATTTTGATCGGTTATATATCTAAATCTAATAAAAATTGATTCTCCTGAATAATCATCAAGGGAGTATTGTTTATGTTCCCAATCTGAAGATTTCCCAGTGAATGAATCAATTAATTTATAGCTTCGACCATTAGTACTAACCTCAACAAATGCCATATCCCAATCCTCTTCAATATCATACCAACACCAGAAATCAAGTTCCATTCCAAGTTCTACCGGTATAGGGTCTATTGTAGTCATTGAATAAACCTTTTCATTACCTGGATCTGATTTAAAGCTTTGACTGGACGAGTGATATCTATTAGTTGATTGAGAAAAACCTTCAATATTCCAATAATCAGTTCCTGATTCTGCATTATCAACATCTATAAATGGTCCAATTAGTTCATCAAGCTGAAACTTAATAGGATTTGATCTGGGATTTATTTCCTCCCATGTAACTAGATAATCGCCCTCCGTATATATCCCCATCTCATCAATTTCTGGTGGAATAACTCTTTTAGAAACAGAATTTCTTATATTTTCTGCTTCCTCTAAAAGATATAAAGCACCATTAAAGTTTTCAGCAACTACTTGATCAAGATAACTATCAGAAGGATGAAAAGAGCTACATGC
>CAZVNH010000164.1:0-6203 GCA_964628575.1 uncultured Thermoplasmatales archaeon
GTATATAATATTGAGATGTTTTTTTATAAACTAAGTATTATTGCTATACCATTTTTATATTTATTATTAGTATTTACAACTATATTTATGTATGCAATTATTTATGAACAGTGTAATTTGACTATAGAACAAGGCTTGTTTTACAGCTCATCTTTAGGGAATGGGACAAAAGGTGTTATTGCAGATGATTGGAACGTTTTGTATTTTAGCACAGTAACTTTTTTTACCGTTGGATATGGTGATGTTGTACCTGTAGGAAATACAGTTAAATTTATTGTTCAATCTGAAATGTGTATTTCGTATATTCTAAATGCTTTTTATATTCCAGTAATATTAATATTTATGCAAAATAGAATTAGCATACCTACCTACTCTAAAATTAAAAATCGTAATCCAGTAAAAAAACATTATAAGAAATATAAAAAACAAATTTATTTTTCAAGAAAATAACTATTATTTTAAGCTTGTAATAAGTTTAGGATTTATTGAAATATCGGCAGTGAATTTTTTTGTAGAGTGAGTACATTTTGTATTCATATCTTATAGTAATTTTTAAATTTGTATATAGCTATTTTTCACCAAGAGTATGCTATAATGTACATATACAAAAACTATTATTACATTATACATCTTTATATAAAATAGCAAATTGAATACAAGGAGTTAGTTTTTATGTTACTTGAATATTTATGGATTGAAAATTTTAAAATTTTAAAAGATATCGGTATAAATTTTTCTAAATATTTTAATATTGAATGTGAAAAAAATGATAAAACATTTTATGTAAAAATAAATAATAAATCTCATATAATGCCAACTAAATTTTTTGGGAATAAAATTTCTAACATTAATATAATTGTAGGTAGTAATGGGTCAGGTAAGTCTAGCTTACTTAGCTACCTTCAAGGTGAAATAGCATATTCAGGTAATCATTTGCATATATATTTTGATGAAAATAAAAAAACTATTAAATATATTTCATCTCTAAATATAAAAATTGAAAATCATACAGAGTTTAAAATATTACCTCTGTATGATAAAAATAATGCTTATCAAGTCCCAAACATTACTAAATACAGGTTAGCTAGGGAATCTAAGCAATTGATTAAATATATAAAATGTAATTTAGAATTTTCACCATTAAATGGGGCAAATAATTTATCAGATAATATTGGGAAATTTTTTCCACATATTGAATTTGATGAAGAAATCGAAGTATTTAAAAAATACTCTTTTAAAGTTTTAAACTCATACAATATTGTTAATATATTACAACTATTAAGTTCAATTAATATAGATAAAGTTTTGAATATAAAAATACCTAATAAAATAATTCTACATGTTTTTACAGAAAAAGATAATATTATTCTTGGAATTAAAGACACTGTTATATATGGTATACATAAAGGATTAGATCCATTTCTAACAAAAGCATTTCAATACCACAATTCAATTTTAGAACATACTGAGAAAAAAGATGTAAAGTATTTAGTTACTTTTATGTTGTGCTACTATCTTTTGGATTTAATTAATATGAGTTATATAGAAAAAATTGATTGGGATTTAGATAAATTTAAAGAATGTATTAATAATGTTAATTACTATGAAACTTATACTAATACATTAGAAACATTTGTTAAAATAATTATTCCAATAAGACAGGAACAAATAAAATTAAAAAAACCAACATTGACTTATAGCTTAGATTATATAATAAATCAAATTTATAAAATTACAGGTATTTTAAATGATTTATCAAAAATAGATGATTCAAAAATCCGGTATTATGGAAAACCTAATCGCTTTGAAATTGAATTGAATTTTATTGAAAATAAAAAGGATATATTTCCTCTTTTATTAAAAATGTTTAAAAATGAAGAATATTTCAGTCATGAAATTTATTCTATTGATTGGTATGGAATGAGTGAAGGTGAAATGAATATTTTAAAAACTTTAGCAAAACTTAGTTATTTTATACAAAGAAAACAAAGATATTTTGAAAAGACAGAGACTTTATTAGTTCTAATTGATGAAGTAGATAGTTCATTACACCCTGATTTGGCAAGAAGATTTATTAACCTATTAATACGAGTAACTGAATTATTTTTAAAAAACTATAATGTAAAAGTTCAATATATTTTGAGTACCCACTCTCCGTTTTTAGTTTCAGATATTCCTAAGGAGAATTGTGTATTTTTAAAAAAAGACTCAAAAAATTTGATATCATCACATAGTTTTAATGAAAATACTTTTTGTGGTAATATATATACTCTACTTAACAATGCTTTTTTTATGAATGATTATTCGGGAGAATTTGCACGCAAGAATATTGAAAATGTAGTAAATATTATTTCACAAAATAAATATAGTCAGAATAAAGAATATGTTGATTACGTTTTGAGTATAATTGGTGAACCTATTATTAAAAAAACTATTTTAAATTCTATTAAGAGAGAAGATGGTATGAATGATACAAATTAATTCACCTTATTCAAATACATTTAAAGAAGAATATTGGGACTGGTTTAAATATCATTATAGCATTGATGAAAATATGAAGCTTAGTGAAATATTTATTGATGGAGAATATGTATTAGAAAAAGACTACTTGTTAAAAAATGTAATTGTTTCTTCCGAAACATATATTGATATATCATTAATTTTAAAAAAATGTAGCAAAAACAAATTAAAATTAAAATATGATTTCATAGATGAATTTAAACGATTTACTTCAAGGAATAGTGATAAAGAAAATTCTATGATGAATGCTGCTAAATTATATAAAGAAGTAGATATAAATATATGTCCTTATTGTAATTTAAATAATATTAGCTATTATAAGGATAAACATGGTTCTAAAAGAGGTCACTTGGATCACTTTTATTGTAAAAATGATTATCCATATCTTGCTTTATCAATTTATAATTTAGTTCCAACATGTGGTATATGTAATTCAAGTTTTAAAGGTGCAAAATCAACCAATATAAAAAATTATATTCACCCATATTTTGAATGCTTTAATGAGCAAGGAAGATTTATTTTAACAATAGGACAAGCTATAAATAAATTGGAAAAAAATATTTTAGAATTAAGTAACATTTATATTACTTTTAAATATGGTGATAAATCTAATAAAGTAAAAAATAATAATAAATTATTTCATTTAGCATTTGATAAAGAACAAGAAATAATAGGAGTATATCAGCAAGAAATTAATTATGCAAAAAAATTATTAATAAAATTTAGAAACTATCCACCTCAAAATATTAATAATTTATGTCAAGCTATAAATATGATACGTAGCAAAGATGATATTATGGATGATTTATTTGGCAAGAGAATTCCAAAGGAACAAATGGTAAATCACGCTAAATCTAAATTACTTAGTGATTTATACCAAGAGTATTATGAAGAGCACTATCAGGAATATTTTAGTAGAAGTATATATACTTAAATAATATTATAGTTTTTAACTTAGTGAAATAATTATATAAAATAAGACGATACATAAATGAAACTAGAGGACACATATTCTTATTGATTCAGAAAAAGCTTGTAAATTTATATTAGGAAGACATTGTTATTGACAAAAAGCAATTTGTATGTTGTGACCCAGAATGATTTGTTGTAATTTAAATTAAGTTGTAGCTTCAATAGAATCATTAAATTCAGCTAATAGACATATATATACCATAAAATTGTATAAAAAGTAATACAAAAAAGAATGTAATAATTGCTATAATTCCAAGTGTCTGTATTAAGTAAATTCCTTTTAAAAATTCCCTAAAAGCTAAATGTGATAAAACATATGCCATACCAAATGTTACCGCAAAGACTATACTAAAAACTATTAAAATTCTATTCAAAGTCTTTTCATTCATAAATTCCCATTCCTTATTTTACATAAAATTGATTCAACACGTACATTTTACCACAAAGTATTTTATTATTTACATTTATTAATAGAAAAATTTCAAAATTTTCTTAAAGCATAAGGTTAAAAATCCCAATTACTTGTTTGAAGAATAATTTTTGATATCAGAATAGAAATAACAGCAATAATCCTGCGAAGTCGGCTAACGAAGCCCGTCAAAAACAAAAGGGGAAAGGGAAAAAACACAAAAAATGCTTACAGAGCTGCTTTAAAACGGACTTGCAAATCCCTTTTCCTGTATCAACCTACAACGTAGTTGTAGAAGTATACTCTACCTTAATTGTATCGTCCTTTTGTCTTACCATTTTTGCCTTGTTGCCGTTGCCGTCCTCGATTGACAGTTTTTCCAGTTTGCACTCTACAAAAAAGTTTACTGCGGTGGTTTCAACAAATCCTGCCCAGTTTAATTTTTCGGTTTTTTCTTCCATGATGTAAGTCCTCCTTTATCTTTTGTTATTTGCATATATTATCATTTTTTGTGTGGGTTGGGAAGAGAGGGAAAGACCAAGAATGATTGAAGTTTTAGGGCTTCAATCGTTCTTGGTTTGTAGGTATGTCAAAAGAGAACAATTCCATTTGGCTCATTATTTTATTATAATCGTCCTTCTTGCTTCTATATATTCTTCTTTAAAACTATCCTCCTCACAAGGCTTGTAAATTCTTAGTTTAATGTATGCTTCGTATTCTCCAGGTAATATTTCTTCATCCTCTGAGCCTTGATATAAATCATATAGTATATAATGAGGCTTGTTTTTATCAATGATAAATGTATCTCTAGGTCCTAATCCCAAAATACAGCGTCTATACATAGCGAGAATATCTTCATTATTTTTTGATAAACGAATCGTCCATAAATCAATTTTATCTGCAATTTCAACAGATTCTCCTGTATATAGTTTAGCAACTATAGGAAAAGACCTTTCATTTGAACTATATGTACAGTTATCAATTAAACAAATTTCAAGAATCATTTTATCCCCCTCCAGTCTTTGTAATATTTAATAAAGTATTTTAAGTCTTCTGATGATAAACCCATTCTTTTACCCTGTACTATATTAGTTGATGTAGCAAAAGTTTCAACATATTCATTTGTAAGTTTATTCCAATCCTTTATGCTTATATCCATTTTTCTAAATTGTCTTAAATGACGAACTTCATGTAATATTGTATTTGCCATTATCTTTGGATTTCCAAAGTTTTTATTTAACGCTATAACAGGTTCGCCTTTTTTATTAAATCTAAACTCTCCTAAATCATCTACTGATTTAAAAAAGTCTGTATTGGTTTGATTATATAGTTTTCTTATTCTGTCAGCATAAGACTTACCAAATGAATTTTCTATTTCTCCAAATGCAGCTTCTACTTTATTAGGATTACTTAAATTTGCGAAACTTTCATCTAAAGTACCTATAACATCATCTTGTGTTAATGCTCTTTTTGCATACCGTACATTTGTGACTTCATCAACATTTTTCATTGCTCTTGAAGCAATTTCTGAAGTTGTGTCAATAGTTTTACCTAAAGCTTTTCCTATACGTTTTATTAGTCCTCCAAATATAGGTATTGAAACATCAACAGCTATTCCTCCATAATCCCATCCTGATAGACTTTGACCTGTTACTACATCTTTTTGAGCAATTATATCGGCTCCTGCTTTTAAATATTCAACTATTGGTATGGTATCAAGTGCCAGTGAAACTGCTCCTTTGGCATCTTCTATATTTCTACGACTTATTTCTTTGTCAATTACTTCTTTAAATTCACCATTTTGAGTCAAAAGGTCTTCCATATAATCGATACTATCTTCATTTAATGTAAAGCCTTTTGTATAAGTAAACATTAGCATAGTAAGCATATCTTCGTTTGAATGAACAGCATCATTTTCAACAAGTAGCTCATTAATAAAGTTCATTTTTCCTAACAAAGCTATTTTCATTCTATCCGATGAATTACCATATGAAAGTATATTATTTATACTATCATCATATTCTGTATTGACTAATCCAAAATCATCGGATAGTTGACCATTTAATTTCATTAGGTTTAATTCTTTTCTATATGCTTCTAACAAGTCATAAGCTGATATGATTTCCTCATTTGAAACTGGATTAATGTTATTTTCCACTAAAAATTTTCCAATGTCTAATCCTAAATCTCCAATGTCCCCATTGTATGCAAGATTTAAGCTTGAAATATATTCAATATCAATATTTGTTATTTGTGGTGCAGGTTCGGATTTATCCTTACTATGATTCTTATTCCTTTTTGA
>CAZVNH010000165.1:0-869 GCA_964628575.1 uncultured Thermoplasmatales archaeon
ATATATGTTTGTGCTTTTTCTTTATCCATACCTGAATCAATATTCCAACCTTGCGTTACTGCAACTTGCATCCATTCACCGTTATCCTGTTTACAAAAAAATTGTGAATCAGGATCAGCAGCAGGAATAGTAATATTTAGACTCAGTGGTAAATCTGATTTTGGAGGAGTACCAACCCAGACTGAGGACCACCAAGTACGTGCAGATAAAAATTTAAAGCCTGTAGGAACATCAAAATTATGTTTTCTAGGATTAAGTTTATCAAGTTGATTTGTATAGTAAGGTTCTATTTTTTTAATTTCGGTATTTTCGATTTTTCCTTCTAATTCTCCTTTATATAGATAGTCAGATTTTTTAAAATTTTCTTCGATTACTGCAATAACTGCATTATCTGAATATGACCAATCAGCTAATGAAATTTCTTTTGCGATATCATATGGATTGTTATTTTTAATAATTCTATAATTATCTGCATTCCAATCCGAGGGTATATCATTTTTATCAACATTTACTAATGTCATTTGATCTAGATTATTATTACAGTATTGCATCCAATCTTCCATAAAATAATTTAAACCTTGAAATGCATTTAAAGATCGCTCTTTATCATCTTCATATTTATATTCTTCTTGGAAAAACAGCAATGGATGTGAATATAAAATATCATTTTCTTTAAAAACAGCACTTGGAACAGCTGATAAATAGGCATAGTCATCAAGATATGTTTCCTCATCATAGTTGATAAATGTAACTTTTTCTATTGGTACAACATTTTTATAAGATAGACCTTTGTCAAATCCTTTTTGAAAAGTAGAATTTGAATTACTTGCAGCTTTAATAATTGGTAAAACAGTTCCCATTAATAATGA
>CAZVNH010000165.1:879-6203 GCA_964628575.1 uncultured Thermoplasmatales archaeon
TTTTTACCCCCAATCGAATCTTAATATTTATAATAATTTTATATTTAATATTTTCTTTATATTATAATATAGTAGTTAGGACTATAAAAAACTAATGTTAACCTGTGTTATTAAAATAACAATTTATAAATAATATGACCTTAAGTAAAAAAATCAAGTTATTCTTATAACAAAAATAATTATTGGAATAATATTAAAATAAAAGCTAGTAACAAATAAATATGTTTTTTCTTATGAGGGATAATAATATATATGAAAAATGAATTTAAACGAATTCTTGAAAAGCAACATTATGCAATTGTTGGAAATCACTCAGGTGTAAAACTATGTCATTGGATGAGACAAAGCTTATTATTTAATAGAGAATGTTATAAACAAACTTTTTATGGAATTAAATCACATCGTTGTTTACAAATGACACCTTCGATAAATATATGTAATCATATGTGTCTTTTTTGTTGGAGACATCAAGGATTTAATGAACAGACTTTTAATAAAGTAGATTCTCCAAAACTGATTTTAGAAAAATCTATCAATGCTCAAAGAAAATTAATAACTGGATTTAAAGGCGACGAAAGATGTGACCAGAAAAAATGGAAAGAAGCAAATAATCCAAATATGCTTGCATGTTCTTTATCAGGTGAGCCTACTTTATACCCTAAGCTTGGAGAATTTTTTAATGAATGTCATAAAAAAAATATAACAACATTTCTTGTTACAAATGGTACAAATCCAAAAGCATTAGAAAATCTTGAAACCTTACCAAAACAACTCTATATTTCAATTGTTGCTCCTAATAAAAATATTTATAAGAAGATATGCTCACCATTAGTTTCTAATGGATGGGATTTAATTAATGAAACCTTGAATTTATTACCTTCTCTTAATACAAGAACTGTTATTCGTCATACACTTGTTCAAAATTGGAATATGAATGATAGATACATTAAAGATTATGCTAAACTTGATGAAAAAGCAAATCCTATGTTTATTGAACCTAAGGGATATGTTTTTGTAGGATACTCAAGAAAACGTATGACAATCTCAAATATGCCTTCTCATGAGCTAGTTAAAAATTTTAGTAAAAAACTTTCAGAACAAATTGGTTATGAATTATCAATGGAAAAACCTGATTCAAGAGTAGTATTATTAAGTAAAAATAAAAATCCGACAAGATTTGATACATAAACTTAATAAATAATTATGTAAACAATAATTATTAATGACAAAAAATAATAAATTATTAATTTCGATAATATGTTTTTTACTTCTTTCTTCATTAGTTAGTATTAATTTATCTGATGGTGTTTGTGGAATTCAGTTTGATAGATGCATATTATGTACTAATTCATATCAAAAATATATTATTAAATTTCAAGGTGAATCATTATCAGAGTTTAAAACCAAATTAGAACAAAGATATTCCGGAATAGTTTCAAACTTAGATGAGGAATCATTAAATGATATTATGGATACTGAATTTTTTGATTATAGATATCAAATTATAAAGCTGCATAGTATTTTTAAAGATACAATTGAAAGAATACTTGGAAGTAATGATTTTATAATTGAGGAATTTTATAATGTTATAAATGGAGTTGTTGTCGCAGGAATTCCTTCAGATTTAGTTCAAACTTTAGAAGAGTTACCATTTGTTAAATCTGTAACTGAATCTAAAAAAGTTAAATACTGTACAGATGAGTCTATTCCTTTAATAAGAGCGGATATGGTTCATAATTTAACTGATTCAATAGGCCGGAATATTACTGGTGAAAATATAACTATAGCATTGATTGATTCAGGTTTTGATTATACTCATCCTGATTTGATTGATAATATATGGATAAATTCAGGTGAAGACCTAAATGATAATGGTATTGTTGACCCTACTGATTTAAATGGAATAGATGATGACAGTAATGGTTTAATTGATGATATTCAAGGCTGGGATTTTGTAACTTGTGATTATTTTGAAAAAATTGATGGAGAATGGCATTGCTCTGAGTATAAATCTGAAGATAATGATCCAATGGATGATGTAGGTCATGGAACTCATTGTGCTGGAATTCTTCAAGCAGTTGCTCAAAAGATAAAGATAGTAAGTTACAAGGTCTTAAATAAACAAGGAATGGGTGATGATTATTGGACAGTAAAGGCACTTGAAAGGGCTACTGATCCAAATAATGATGGTGATTTTTCAGATCATTTTGACATAGCATCAATTAGTCTTGGTGGTGAATATGCTGGTTCCCCTGATGATTTATTATCAGAAGCTGCTGATAATGCGGTTAGCAGAGGAATTGTGGTTGTTGCAGCAGCTGGTAATAGTGGCAATGATTATACAATTGTTTCACCTGGTTGTGCTCAAAAATCAATATGCGTTGGTGCTAGCTATAAAAATGATTTGATATCTTATCAGAGTTCAAGAGGTCCTGTATATTGGAAAGGAAATTATATTATTAAACCAGATATTGTAGCTCCAGGTATTTTAATTAATAGCTGTAAATTAGGTGGAGGATATACAATTAAAAGTGGTACAAGTATGGCAACTCCTCATGTCGCAGGTACAGCTGCTTTAATTCTTCAAAAACATCCAGAATGGAGTCCTGAAATGATCAAAATGGCTATTAGAAATACAGCTATTGATATTGAAGAAAATATTACAACACAAGGCTTTGGCCGAGTTGATGCATATAATGCAGTTGATATTGATGAAAAACCTCCAATAGCTTTTTTAAATCTATCTAAAAGAATGGAACTTGGTGAAACAAAAATATATGGAACAGCAAAAGCAGAGAATTATCAAAATAGCGTTTTATATTATTATGATGATACAGATTGGAAAGAGATATGTTCAATTGATAATCAAATTGATGATGATTTTATCTGCTCTTGGAATACAGCGGGTCTTACAGTTGGTACAACATATATGATAAAACTAAAGGTAAACAGTCTCAATCAAAGCAGTATAGATATAGGATTTATTAATCTAAAAAATCCTGATCAAAATATTTTCATAGATGCTAAGACATCAATTAGTGAGCAGAGTACGTTTTGGGTTAATCTTACTGATAAAGAAAATAAACCAGTAAAGGCTTTTATCCTTTTTATAGCCCCATATAAAATTCCACAAATAAAATATGGTAGCAATATCTTATTAAAAACACCTCGAGTAATAAATCCATTTGCAAATAGTATTAATGGAAAAATCTATATTATTAGATTACTAACAAAAGATATTATTTGTAAAAATATAATATTACGATAATTAATAGTAAATATTCATTTGGAGGAATTTAATCTTTTAAAAGATCTTCTCCACCTTTATACTGTAGCTGTATTTGAGTATAGATATCAGGGATTCCTTCAAAATTTTCTTTTCCGGTTGGATATAGTTTTATCTGATCTTGAAAACTATTAATTAAATTCAGAATATTTTCACTCATCTCCCGATAAATAGATGGCTGTTCATTTTGAATAGCATGTAATAAATCATCAGTGTTTTCAGACCATCTAATAACATGATCAATCTCTTCCTCAGACAACATATCGGCTTTACTTAAAATATTAACTTGAGGTTTCTGAAGTCTAAAATTTGTATTAAGAGAAAGTAAAAGTTGAGATACAAAACCTGATGATGATTTAGCAAGGATATGATCTACAAGATAAACAATAACTGATTTTTCAGGGTTTAAAAACTCTATTATATATTTTCCGGCTTCTCTAAAAACAAAAAGCTCAAGCTGACCTGGTGTATCCATTAAAATATAATCAGTTTTAAATGATTCGATACTTGCTTTTATATCTGATGTATTTAATGCGAGCATATCTGCAGCTGCTATTTGCGCTCCATTTGGTCCTAGCTGATATGTCTCCATTATTTCTTTTAATGAAATCCAATCACGTATATCAACATCAGGTATATATGGTAGATTTTCTGCACCAGGATCAAGATTAACAGTTATCGCATCAAGACCTTTTAGATTCATCCATTGTTTAAAGTTATGAGTTAATGTTGATTTACCAGATCCTGCTGTTCCAATAAAATAGATAAAAATTTCTTCTTTCATAATTATATTCCACGTATTTCTTTCATATGTTGTATCCTTTTTTCAATTAATTCCTCTGTTCCGATATCGTGTCTAATAAAGATATGATCTCCACTAACATAGTTTAAAGCTTGTTCACATATGTTTTCTGCTTTTGATAATGAATCTGAAATACCTACAACAGCAAGAGACCTTGATGTTGTTGTAGTTACAAAATCATTTTCTTTATTGACAGATGCATAAAAGAGTCTTGAACCAGTGTTTTCAATATTTGCTTTGTCTATATAGATTTTTGTACCTACAATGCTTTTTACACCATATCCTTCAGGTACTACATATTTACACACTGTTGATTGATTTTTTATTTTTAATTTTTTACTAGATAATGTTTGATTTATCATTGATTTACAAATTTCTAGAAAATCTGTTTCAAGCAATGGTAATACATTCATTGCCTCAGGATCACCAAATCTAGCATTTATTTCAATTATTTTCGGTCCGTTTAAGGTAAGCATAAATTGACCATATATCGGTCCAATATATGGACATCTTTCTTTGTCTAATGCTTCAATAATTTTTTGAAGAATTGCGGCTCCTTCTTCATAATCACTTTTCGATAGAAATGGAAGAAGACCGTTTTCACAAGAATATGAGCCCATCCCACCAGTGTTAGGGCCATAATCGTTGGGTAGTAACCTTTTATGATCCTGTACTGCATGCAGAGGTAGAATTGTTTTTCCATCTGAAAAAGCTTGAAGAGTGAATTCTTCACCTATTGCTTTTTCTTCAATTAATACTTTTGCTTTTCCACCTATTTTATTTTCGATTACTTCTTTTACATACTTCATTGCTTCGTCAATTCCGTTAAAATGATCACCAGATACCTTAACTCCTTTACCACCTGTAAGACCGATAGGTTTTATTGCAACTTCACAGTTCATTTTTTCAATGTATTGCTTTGCTTTTTCTGCATTAGTAAATGTTTCACATTTGAGTTGACCTGGGATTTTATATTTTTTTAAAAGGTTTCTCATCCATTCTTTATCTGTTTCAATTCTTGCAGCTTCCTTGGTTGGAGAACATGTTTTAATTCCTGCTTTGTTCAATTTATTGACAATACCTTCTTTTAATGGAGCCTCGGGACCAATAATTGCGATTTCAATTTTTTTTTCATTAGCATAATCAATAATTTTTTTGATTTCTGTTTCTTTTTCTAAAAAAACATCTTTACATAATATTTGTATACCAGGATTCTGATTTTTCATAACTGTATAA
>CAZVNH010000166.1:0-6194 GCA_964628575.1 uncultured Thermoplasmatales archaeon
TCTTTTCCTCTGGATGCCACCGCCGCCTGCGCTGGACTGAAGTGATCACTTTTATAGTACTCATGATCCTCCTTCTCATAAATTATAGTCATAGGACTATGTCTATGACTATCACTTATTTTAAGGATCACGAGTGTCCGGTCCAATTGGGGGCTACTTCACACTGTCCTATAAAGAATGAAATTTTCTTTTTATATTTCTTTTTTAATAAATGAGCAATTTCTAACTAGTCGATAATAAAAGTACCTATCCCATTATGAATGTCCTAAATATATTTTAAAAATATTAAAGTCTTTTTTTGTATAAATATTGATAATATAGATCCTTTAATAAAATGATTTGCAGGATTTGTAATAATTCCAAGAGTTTTAATAAATTTAGTGTAAAAGAAATGATGTTTGGTTTCAGAGACAATTTTGTCTATTTGGAGTGTCCGTATTGCGGTTGTCTACAAATAGCAGATATTCCAAAAAACATCAATAAATATTATCCTTCAGATTATTATTCCATTAAAGAAATAAGGTCTGACAATAATTTGTTTTTTAATTTAATAAAAAATATTATTAGGAAAAAAAGAAATAAATATATATTATTTAAAAAAGGAATTTTAGGAAAGTTATTTAAAAGTATTCGTACAAACGAAGATCTTGAGTTAATTGCAAAATCAAATGTAATTATTACTTCAAGAATATTAGATGTAGGATGTGGTAAGGGTGAATTAATATATTTTCTTAAAGATATAGGCTTTAGAAATTTAATTGGCGTTGATCCATACATAAAAAGGGATAAAATCGAACATGGCATTGCAATCTTAAAGAAAAGCATTGCCGATTTATCCGATGAAAAAAAATTTGATTTAATTATGTTTCATCATTCTTTTGAGCACTTTCCAAGTCAATTAGAAATTTTACTTAAAGTAAATAAATTGCTTTCTAAAAATGGAATTTGTCTAATTTGTATGCCAGTAAAAACAGAATATATTTGGAATAATTATGGTCCATACTGGATACAGTTAGACGCTCCAAGGCATTTTATTATACATACTTTGAAAAGCTTCGATTTGTTGGTTAAAAAATTTGGATTTTTTATAGAAAATGTGATTTTTAATTCTACAGAGTTTCAATTTTGGGGGAGTGAACAGTATAAACAAGATATTCCATTATTTGGAGAATTTTCGTATTTAGTAAGTCGTAAGAAGAGTATATTTAAAAGGAAAGATATTAAAAAGTACAGAAAACTTTCCAAAGATTTAAACAATAATGAGCAAGGAGATCAAGCTTGTTTTTATTTAAAAAGAGGACAAGTAAATTATCCAAAATCAGTCTTAGATAATCAAATGCTAAAAATATAATTCTTTTAAAATATTTTGAAAAATTTTTTTAAGAGTTTACGATAGCTCCCTCCTAAAAATCAAAATTGCGAACGTGATTGTACACTAGCAAATCCGGCCCATGTGATTTTTCTTGATATTGCATTAGCTTTAAACTTACTTGTTTTAGCAGGATTGAAAGTGCTTTCTTATAAATACACATTAGCATTTAAATCAGCTTCTGAGCATATTTCATTTTTGTCCAAGATTTTATATCCATTCAGATCTATTTTAGCAAAGTTCAGTCCTTGGCTTCTAAGTAAAACATTTGGTGGGGTAAGTTTGTTAGTTTTTGCTGAAAATTCTTTTCGAATAAAATGAAATATAATATAGAAAATTTAACTTCTCGTAAGAATCTCACAAAAAGTTTTGGATGGAGTTCATTAGGACTTTTATCCCCTCTAATAATGGCAATTATAGCAGTACCCTTTCTTGTTGGTAAATTAGGTACAGAGCGTTTTGGTATATTAGCACTTGCTTGGACATTAGTAGGTTATTTCAGTTTATTTGATTTAGGATTAGGCCGAGCTTTGACTAAATTAGTGTCAGAGTATTTAGGCAAAGAAAATGATGCAGATCTACCAGAATTAATATGGACTGGGTTATTTATGATGATTTTTTTGGGGATTATAAGTGGAATATTTTTGTTTATATTCACGCCGTTGTTAACTAATAAAATTCTAAATATTTCTTCAGAATATATAAATGAAAGTACGAAGTCTTTTTTATTTATTGCATGTTGTGTTCCTTTCTTAATTCTCTCTATAGGATTTCAGGGCGTGTTGAGAGCATTTCAACGGTTTGATTATATATTTTTGATAAAAATGTCAAATGGAATAGGGTCTTTTGGATTTCCTTTAATAGTGATATTTTTTTTTAACAACTTGTCATATGTAATATTAGGTCTTTTATTTGGCAGAATATTTACTATGATTATTGCATATTATTACTGCTTAAGAGCTTTTCCTGAACTTAAATCAATAGTTATTAATATGTCAAAAATAAAGTCACTTTTATTTTATGGAATTTGGATGTCTGTGACTAATATAATAAGTCCTGTAATGAATTATCTTGATAGATTCTTTATAGGAGGTATGATAAACGTAACTGCAGTATCTTATTATTCACTCCCTCAGGATTTTCTACGTAGAATCAAATTTTTGCCCTTGTCTCTTGTACAAGTATTATTTCCTGCCTTATCAACAAATTTAGCGGCTAATAAAGATAAAAGTATTCAGTTATACAGAAAGGGTCTTACATATATCTATATAATGTTATTTCCAATAACACTTATAATAGGAACTTTTGCATATGAAGGCATTTCTCTTTGGATAGATCCAATATTTGCTACTAATAGTGCTATTATTATGAAATGGATGGCTATAGGAGTTTTTATTAATACTTTAACTACAATTCCTTTTATAACTATTCAAGCAAGCGGGCGACCTGATATAACAGCAAAATTTCATTTAATTGAGTTACCTATATATTTATGTTTTTTATGGTATTTATTAAGGAATTTCGGCATTATAGGGGCAGTTATAGCATGGATTTTAAGAATTATTATAGATTCTTTTTTGATGTTCAGTTATAGTTTTAAAATTCTTCCTAAATTAACAAAAAATATTAAAAAGTGGTTAATTATATTTTCTATCAGTATGGGGATTATAATTAGTATGAGCTTTATTGATTTATTAATAATTTATAAATTTTTTATCATATTTACTTTGTTATTGTTATTCTCAATAACTGTCTGGAAATATTTATTAGAAAACGAAGATAAAAAATTTTTTTTAAAACCGATAAGACTAAATCAAATAATTTAAATAATTTATAGACAAATTCTTATTACATTCATAATTTTTTTAAATTGGTATTACAGAAAAAATATTAAAAACATTTATAAACAAAGAAAAATATATTCAAATATCTGTTAAACAATTACTAAAGGAATATATAAGAATTGTTTTTATTGATAAAAGTTTCTTTACATGGAACCAATTAAAAAAATATTAAAAGAAATTATTGGATTTATTTTTAGATTTTTAGATATGAATTTTTTTATAAGAGAATTTTTTTTTAGAAATAAAGTTACGATAATTGTATATCATAATCCAAGTCCTAAATTTTTAGAAAAGCATCTCAAATATATGTCAAATTATTATAATTTTATTCCCTTGGAGAGACTTGTTAATGCAATATATGATAAAGATTGGTCTGTAATTCCTCAAAAAAGCTTAGTAATTACCTTTGATGATGGATATAGAGACAACTATAAACTCCTTGGAATATTCAGAGTATACAATATTCACCCAACAATCTATCTTTGTAGCCACATTATTAACACAAAGCGAAAATTTTGGTGGAATACAGGAATTCAAGATTATAGAAAGTTAAAGAAATATAATAATAATAAAAGATTGCGAATATTGAAAAATTCTACTGACTATGAACTGGCAAAAGAATACCCAAATAGACAAGCACTCAATCTTAAAGAAATAAGAGAAATGGCTCCTTTTGTAGATTTCCAATCTCATACGAAATTCCATCCGGTACTTACTTGTTGTAAAAATAAAGAGAGTAGAGAGGAAATAGAGGTTTCTAAAAATTATTTAGAAAGTTTACTGAATAAGAGTATCAAACATTTTAGTTACCCTAATGGAGACTATACTGATCGGGAGATAAAATTTTTAAAGAAATTTGGTTATAAATCCGGTAGAACTGAAGACATCGGTTGGAACGATATCAAAACGGACCCTTTTAAGCTTAAAGCAATGACTATTGAGGATGATGCATCTCTTAATGTTTTCTGCGCTCAGATTAGTGGATTTTTTGGGTATATAAGGTATTTAAGAGCTGGAAGATTTAAAGGTATTCGTCCGAAGTATCATTAAGAGAAAAATATCTATTTATTTCGTAGTGATCAATTAAATCAAATAATAATTTAGTTTAATGAAGTTAAATCTAACATTTGTTGGTGATATTTTTCCTGCTAATTTAAAATATCATACCGGATTTGGTGTAGCGAGCCAGTTTGAAAAGAATAATGGAAAATTGTGGTTGAACAATTTGGATAAATATTTTAATAAAGCAGACCTTTCTTTTAGTAATTTAGAATCACCCTTAATTAATAAAGAAAAAAATCCAGAAAATAAAATTTTTGCCGGAAGTGAGTATTTTGCAATTTTTTTAAGAGAATTGGGTATAGATGTAGTTTCAATAGCTAATAATCATATTTTAGAACAGGGGATAGATGGTCTTTATTCGACAAAGAAAATCCTTAAAAAAAATAATATTAAATATGTGGGGGACTTTTTTAATAACACATCAAATGTTGAGATTTTTGATGTCAAAGGAGTAAAGATTGGTATAGCTGGATTCTGTAATATTAATGATAACCAAAAAAAATTTAAGGATAAATACGCATTATATTCAGATCAAAGTGTAATAAAAGCTTTAAATATAATGTCTTCATTTAATGTTGATTACAAGATTATGTCTTTCCATTGGGGAGATGAATATATAAATATACCTTCAAGGAAGCAAATTGAAGATGCTCATAAATTTATTGATTTGGGTGTGGATATTATAATAGGCCATCATCCACATGTGATTCAGCCAGTTGAGAAATACAAAAAAGGATTGATTTTTTATAGTCTGGGAAATTTTATTTTTGATATGGTTTGGTCTAAGAGTGTCCGATTAGGAATGGTTGCCCATATTACGTTGGAAAAAGGAAAAGAGGTTAAGTACAGTTGTGATCCAATTTATATTGGTGATGATTATGTTCCAAGAAGAATTAACAATTTTAATAGTCATCAAACATTGGTGAATAGGATAGAGAAAAAAAATAAAAAATTTACTTCTTATTTGGAAAACAACTTATCTGATTTAGATTATGATAGTTTTTATAAAAAAAAAGCCAGGATGAATAATTTATATCATCGGATAATGATGAAGTTATTTATCCTAAAGAATTGGGCTAAAGTCACTAAGGGTTCAAAGAAATTACTCATTTCAAACATCCTTTTTAAACTTAAGCTGATATAATGAAATGAGAAAAAATGCGGGATTGACTGTTTTTGTTATTGTTGGAGAGATTAGTGATTCATTGACACTGTCTAAGGTTAAACCAATTGTTCGATTGAAAGAAGTTGGAAGGGTATTAGTTTTTAGAAGGGAAGACGGAACACCGCTTGAAAAAACTCAATATGTCGTATTGCCAAAATTTATAAAATTTGTTAGGCCTTACTTTTTATATTTTTTGTGCAGAACGGTTTTTGAAATATTTCAATTATCTATTTTTTCAATTAAATATCGCCCAGATGTTATAAATGGTATTTATACCATAATGCCGGGGTTTTATAGTTTTTTAGTTTCAAAGCTATTTAGCACAAAAAATATAATATCTTTAATTGGTGGAGTCGTTGAAATAAAAAGTTATCATAGATTTAATATTTTCTGGGAGAGATTTGATTTATGGATGTATAGAAATAGCTCTCTTGTTTCGACAACAGGTAGTAGTGTAAAAAGAGCTTTAATAGAAAATAGGATAAAAAAAGAGAAAGTTATTAATTATCCAGGTTCAATAGACACATCAATTTTTTTTGACGCGAATTGTAAAAGACATATAGATATAATATTTGTAGGAACTTTTAGAAGATTAAAAGGTCCTGATAGGGTTTTACAAGTGGTAAAAAACCTTAAGGCTGAAATTCCCGATATAAAAGGATATTTTCTTGGCAAAGGATATATGTCTGATTTGATAAAAAATGAGATTAATAAAAATGAATTGGAAAATAATATTAAACTTAAAGGATACGTA
>CAZVNH010000167.1:0-6191 GCA_964628575.1 uncultured Thermoplasmatales archaeon
CAAAAAAAATATGCGATTTATTCTCTTTAGAATATCATGAATATATCGAGAAAATTGACTTATTAGAGGGTTTGTTTTCATGTAAGTTATATAATATTCAAAATCCAGATCTAGAGGATCTAAATAATATATTTGAAGTCTAATTTATATTATGTGAATCAACCATTTTTCCCAAACGAATATTACATACTTCTATATCAGTTGCTCCGAATATAAAAAAAACACCATATATATTTTTTATTAGATACTGGAAATTATTTAAATAGGTTATAGGATACAGGATTCTTATTGTGTGATGAGGTCCACCTTGACTTTTTGTCAAAACCGCCCATCTTTGGCTGATGACTTCTCTATAAAATAAGATATAGGAGAAAATAGATTTGTATACGCTATTACTCATTGGCATTGGTGGATTTATAGGTGCAATCCTTCGTTACTTTATTAGTGGTTGGATTCAAAATGGTATAATTTCTTTTCCAATTGGAACTCTTGGAGTAAATTTTATTGGTGGTTTTTTTATAAGTCTTATAATGTATTCTTCTGAATATAGAGGTCTTTTTCCTGAAGAAACGAGGCTATTCCTAACCATTGGGTTACTTGGTTCTTTTACAACAATGTCTGCTTTTAGCTATGAATCATTTAAACTATTGGAGCAAAAAGAAACCATACTTTTGATAGTTAACATTGTTGGAACTATATTTCTTACCTTGTTTGCTGTTTTCTTAGGTAGGATGATTATTATGAATGTAATTAAAGAATAAATTATTATGATGTTGGAGGAAGATGAATAATGAAGAAGGAATCCGAGGCAGTATTATTAAGAATATTTATTGGTGAGGATGATAAATATGAGGGTAAACCATTATATAAATATGTAATTGAGTTTTTCAAAAAAGAAAAAATGGCAGGGGTAACAATCCTACGTGGAATAGAAGGTTTCGGAAAAAGCAGTCATCTTCATACTACATCTATTCTTAGGCTTTCATCAGATCTGCCTATCGTAATCGAATGTGTTGATAAAAAAGAAAATATTGAAAAGATTAAACCAACACTTGATAAAATAATAAAAGAGGGACTTATAACAGAAGAAAAAGTAAAAATAATATTATATGAAAGTAATAAAAAATTATAGAATATGGGAGAAGTGATATGATGTTTGATACTGGAAATACTGCTTTTATGCTTTTAGCAACAAGTCTTGTAATGCTTATGACTCCGGGTTTAGCCTTTTTCTATGGAGGTCTTGTTGGTAGAAAAAATGTTCTAGCAATAATGATGCAAAGTTTTGTATCTATGGGTGTTACAACAATAATATGGATTACAGTTGGGTACTCTTTATGTTTCAGCGGAGATGTAGGTGGAGTAATTGGCAATCTTGATAATGCATTTTTAATGGGAATCAATTCAAATACTGCTTTTTCCGGTTTTAATGGAATACCATTATATGTTTTTGTAGCATATCAGATGATGTTTGCGATTATCACACCTGCACTAATCACAGGAGCATTTACAAACAGAGTTAGCTTCAAAGCATACCTACTATTTCTTGTCGCATGGCTTCTTTTTGTATACTTCCCAATAGTTCATATGGTTTGGGGTGGCGGTATTCTTTCTCGATGGGGTGTTTTAGATTTTGCAGGTGGAATAGCAGTTCATGCAATAGCAGGGATGGCAGCCCTCGCTAGTGTGTTTTACCTTGGAGGTAGAAGGATACGTGAAAAAGGACCACATAGTATTCCTCTCGTGGCACTTGGTACAGGTCTTCTTTGGTTTGGATGGTATGGATTTAATGCAGGGAGTGAATTACATGTGGACTCAGTTACTGCTATTGCTTTTATTAATACCGATATTGCTGCATCATTTGCAGCAATAACATGGTTGATTATCGCTTGGACATTTGAAAAGAAACCAAAATTTGTGGGATTATTAACTGGAGCAGTCGCCGGTCTTGCAACAATAACACCTGCAGCTGGTTTTGTAAGACCACAAGCTGCAATGTTTATCGGGATTATGGCAGGGACTATTTGTTATATTGCTGTATGGTTGAAGAATAAAAGAAACTGGGATGATGCACTTGATGTCTGGGGAGTTCATGGAATAGGAGGAATTATTGGTGTTATTTTTCTAGGTCTATTTGCAACTACTGCTGTAAATGCAGGAGGAACAAATGGGCTTATCTATGGAAACCCCGGTTTCTTTGCAAAAGAAGTTGTTGCAGTGTTATTTGCTTCAGCCTATGCATTTATTTTCACATATGTAATGTTATTTATAATTGACAAGTTCACACCAGTAAGATTAACTGAAAAAGAAGAAAAATCAGTTGATGAGGCAATGCTTGGAGAAAGTGCATATCTATAAAATATCTTATAAAAAATAAAATCATAATTAGTAATTAAAATAATATGATAAAACAAACAAAAAACTGGTTAATATCAATATACCTTTACTCGTAGTATTAATTGGAATATTTTTGATATTTAAAGTTGTAAAATTTTTCTACTACATCTAAGTAGTTTTATATTTATTGAAGTTGTCATCTTTTCTTTTTTTGTATAAATTCCATAAATGTATATAATTTATAAATACCAAATAAAAGCAAGAGAAGTATATAAAAGAGGTTAATGATTATTTCAGTAATAAATATCCTGAAAATGGGTAAGTATGTATTTTTTTTTACTAACTCTTTTTTTCCACTATAAAGTTCCTAGCATCGATCTCCTACTACGATTTTACAAGGGACCATATATCAGTTTGTTTGTAATTTGAGTGTGTGAAATCAAGTTTGATAATAATCTAATTTTTTATTTCTATAATTTTACCATCGGGTTGTAATCCTTTTGGTATTTCCTTATCTGCTTTCCTTAGTTTATATATTGCACAGTTTTTCTTTTTTCCATAAAAACAAAAATTATTAGCAATATGTTTTATATGTTCAAAATTCCAGGATCCAAAATTCATTTCTACATCACAATCATGAGTATATTCACAGTAATCAACTTTGTTTGTAATAATATTATACAATGGGCATTCATTGTAATCATTTGAATCACAAATATCAAATGAAAAAACTTGTATTGCACTTTTATAACTTGAAACACATTCTCTGGTATAGTCTTTATACATAGGACAAGTCATATTTCCATCTCCTTATAGTATGATTATGTAACAACTATTACTTTAAAAAATAAATGCATTAAATTTTCAAATAAATATAGGTCAAATGTAAAGTGTTACCTGAATTTAGGAAATTTAAGTTATGAAATACAGTTTTATTTGTCATTCTGTTCAAAACCATAATTAATATATTTCACAACTCGTCAAGATTTCCATGTTCACAATTTGAACATACCCATACCCTAATTTCATCTTCTTTTATTATTGAATATTGAGATAATTATAGTAAATATTATAATTGGAAAGTGGCAAGTTAATAAATTGCCTAAATATATGGGTATTCAATGGATCAATTTTCATAATAAACAGCATATATAGCTTATTATATTTTATTAAATTTTTAAAAATAAAAAAATTTATTTAATAGCTGTAGTTATAATTTTTGTTATTTTCATTTTTGTGCCATCTGGTCGTAATGAACTCGGAGGTTTTTTTCCTTCATTAAAATATTTGTATCTAAAACAATTGACATAATTATCTGAGAAACAATATTCATCTAAATTAAGTATTTTTAATATTCTATCATTTTTAATTAATTTAATAATAAGTTGTGTCGAGAATTTAGTAAAATTTTCACCACATTCCTCTAAGCAGGGACATATTGGTTTATTCTCGATAATTGTATTATAGAATATACATTTTTTATAGTCTTCTTCTGCTGTACAAATCTCAAAAGTTATAAATTTAGTAATAACCTTAAATTTCTCTGCACATCCTCTTGTATAATCTTCATAAAATGGACATGTCATTCTTATTTATCTTCCTTATTTTAATGTATATTTAACATTTTTTTGTTTATTAAATATTTCTAAATTTTTTTATATATTTTAGTTTTGTATCATAAAAGGGATATGTAGGGAAGAATTGTATATCATATCCACCTGCAGTCTTAAAATATACTGCTCGACATCATATTTTCCAAATTTTATCTCCACATTATACAAAATTAATTACATAAGTTTTAAAAATGAATCTATATTTACAAAACTAAAAGATAGGGGAGGAGAATAACAATGGTTTGTCCACTTATAAATAATGACGATAGTAGACAATGTATGGAAAAATTCGGAAAACTCGTTCCAGATGTATTACATAGTTTTTGCAAGTTAGAAGAATTCAATATATGCCCTTTTTATCAGATTATAGTTAATAAAAAACCTTATTGTGAATGTATTCAGGATTGTGGTTATCATTTTCATAGGTTAAATTCAATTATTCATCATAATACAGAAAAATATAAGGAAATAATGCATCTAATCTTTGATTTTTGTCTTTCTGATAAAATGGAAGATTGTGCAAGATTAAAATTTATTAAAAATAATAAGATACCCCCTAATGTTTTGTTACAAGATGGTAGCAATTTGAAAACTCAAGATATTTTACCTGAAAAATATTAGTTTTTTTTTAATATTTAATAGCTTAATATCTTTTATTATTAATTGTTTACAAACAAAAATGATACAATTAAATAAATGTTTAACATAACCTTTGATGTTATTCAATTTTTTATTATTAACTGAATTATTGGCATAGTTTTATATACCTCTATAAAAATTTATATCTGTGAGAGGTGGAGGTAATATGTGGAAGAAAAAAGTTGGTGTGTTTGTATTTATCTTGTTTTTAATAATAGTTTCTATTCCAATTGTTAACGCAGATTTTATAAAATATCCTAAAGAAGATGGACCTTATTCTATTATTATACGAGGTAGAAATATTAAAGCTGGAATGGGCGGGACTGGAGATTTAGATTATTTTATAAATCATACATCGCCATTCTGGAATATACCTTATCCTTGGGGAATTAACTATGATTTTGGAAAATTTACTACATTCATTGTAAATGAGACATTACAGAATACTAAAAATAGGGCATCTCATTTTAAGATTGAATTACTTGGATTTAAAGGATTTGCACCAAAACCGACGATCTTTACAATTTTTTTTCATAGAAATTGGGTAATTGGTATATGTGATGAAATTAAAGTTTCGGACCTAGATTGGTAGTAATTATTTTAATTGCAAAATAGCATTTTAATTAGTCTAATTTATGTGCAAAGATAAAAAGGTTATATGTAATGTTTAACATCTGTTTAATAAATCTCTTCTACTATATAACTGTTAATCTCTTTTTTGGAGTGAATCTATTTTAATCTTTCAATAATATAAAAAGACAGTTAAAAAGAATAGTATGTTTTTAATTCTTTACTAAATTTTAAGATATCGCTACTGTTTTTCCACTACAAATTTCACACAACAGTTTTACACAAAAGCTAATAAAAATTGTTTTATTTTCTATCTTTCTGGAAATGTGTTTAATACCCTTACGTTGTATCTGTTTAAAAAATTTTCAAGTCTTGCATTGAACATATCATGTTTATCTCTTGTAAGAATATCTGCATGGGTCTTAATCGCTGAAGCAAGGATAACAGCATCACTAGGATCATGTTCTACTAAATTAAGTTCTGGAAGAATTAATGATACAAATTTATGTTCCTGCTCCCAGTTTCCTGGATGAACTGGGATATCTACAAGGAGAAGGTTGCTTTTACTATAGAAAAAATGTCGTTCAGCTTCTTTTAATTTATCATGAATGTGATGAGTTATATGAATGAGTTCTTCTGCATTAAATGATGTTATACCACAACGTTTTTCGTTTAAAATTTTTTTAAATTTCGTTTCTTTATGTTTTTCAAATATCCAAATGAAAAAACAGGTATCAATTAAATAATCAAGTGAAGTTTCAAGGTTTACTCTTTGAATTTTTTTTAATAATTCTTTCATAATCTAGCATCTATCACAAATGTAAAATTTATATAACTTTATTCTAAAGAGTTATAGGTTATCTATAAATAAATATTTCATCTGTTAATTTGAGTATACTGTATTCCTCATTATTTTTTCAAACTAAATTTCCCACCATATTTTTCTCAAACTCAAATTATATACTACATTATACCATTATATTTAAATAAACAATATTAGATTGTTACTTTAAATTAGTGATAAATATAAAT
>CAZVNH010000168.1:0-3213 GCA_964628575.1 uncultured Thermoplasmatales archaeon
TATTTTCCTCAACTCTTTTCCCAAATTATTCTTCATATAAATTAAATGCACCCCTGATATTCTCTTCTTTAGTACCTGAATCATCAAATATTTCAATTCCAAACTTTGAATAATCTTCTGCCAAACTTTCTTCCCCACTGCTTGTTTTGCTCAAAATAATGCCTGTTGCCGCTTTTTCCAGTGCAAACTCTTCATTGCCTGCCCCGGTTATTGTATCTACATTAGCAGTTTGATTACTTGTTATTTCTACAGTAGTTTGGCCTACCTGCATTTCTTTGGTAATACTTACATCATACTGTACATTACCTTTTGGAACTGCAATAATATATTTCCCGTCTTCTCCTGTTGTTTGCGTTCCAAGGAAATCAACAATTCCATCATTGTTAAAATCTTTTGAAACTATAACTTTTGCACCTTTTACAGGAAGTCCGGTTTCATTGTCAGTAACAACTCCTTTTATAACACCGGGTTCAAAAGTCATTTGTATACTATTTTCACCATACAATTCTCTTACCGGATCACTTACAGTTGCTGTTACATCAATAATTTGCGGGTTAATTCCCTCTATTTTGCTGGAACGGAACAGAATAGATGTTTTACCTTTTGCATCGGTTGTACCAACTACTCCGTTTGGAAAAGATCCCTTTGATGCATCAAATGTAACTTCAACACCAGATATGGCTAAACCATTTTTATCTTTTATTTCAGTTGTAAGTATTGTTGTGGATTCTCCATCTCCAATAATTGTTGAAGGGTTTGCAGTTAATCCTATGGTAAAGTTAACCATATTAAAATCATGTGTTATTACCCCATCAGTGTCTATTTCATCAGAAATATTTACTATTCTTCTGTTTTGGCTAAATAGTGTATGTTCAACAACAACCTCATAAATATTTTCAATCAAGTCCTCAAATCTATACTGACCATCTTCACCTGTTGTATAACTGGATATTTCTTTTCCTTTCAAATCAAAAACTTTAACTATGGCACCTTCTACAGGATTGCCAGTCTCTTTATCCTTAATTATTCCTGACAATGTAAGGTCTTTCTTTATGACCTCAATTGTAATGGTAGATGTGGCACTTCCACCTTTTCCATCTGAAATTTTCACTATAAATCGATCCATTCCGGTATAATCATTATCAGGAGTGTATTTCCATGTTCCGTCACTTTCCAGTTGAACAATTCCGTGATTCGGAGAACTATCAATAGAATATGTAAGATCATCACCATCTACATCTTCTGCTTCTATTTTTCCATTTACATCCTGATATTCCTCTGTGTCTACTTTATAGTCCTGGACTTCTGGTATATCATTTACAGGAGTTACCGATATATTTATTGTTGATGTCTCTATTGATCCATTTGCATTTTGGATATCAATTGTAAAAATATCATCACCTGTAAAATTAAGGTCAGGAACATATTTCCATTCGCCATAAACAATTTGTGTCACTGTTCCATTACTTGGTTCTGCACTTATTTGGTATGTAAAATCATTTATATATATAGGATTTACAACAGTAAGGCCGATTTTAATCTAGTACAAAGCCCTCTGGTTTTATTTACCAGAGGGCTTTGTATAATAATTCATTATTTTGTTAGTTCATTACCACAATTCTTCCTCAATAAATAGTATAATTTCTTCACTTTCATCATCATTAATTTTATATGTATGAGTCCTTGTGGATTCTTCAACATTACCTACAGCCCAGTGGTCTTTTGGAACATCCGGCCAAGATGATTCAACATTGGTCAATGGACCTCTAAAAAGCAACCTGTTTATTAGAGTAACAGCTTCAGTCCTTATTATCGCTTTGTTTGGTTTAAATGAACCGTCGATATATCCATTTACCTGCTTTAATCTAAACAATTCTTCGATATTATTTTCTGCCCAATGACCTTTTATATCATTAAAGCTGTCTTTTATCGGTTCTATACTATTATCCCTTTCAATTTCGAAATACCTTGCTGCAACAGTAGCAAGTTCAGCTCTTCTTATTGGTGCATCCGGTCTAAATGTACCATCCTCGTATCCTGTAAACAAATTACTTTTTGAAACTGCTTCTATGTATTCTGCAGCCCAGTGGTCAGAACTTACATCGCTATACATATTTTCATTTTTAACCATATCCTTAAGATTTAATATTCTTGCAAATACTGCTGCAATTTCAGCTCTGGTTATTTGTCTATCCGGCTTGAATGTTCCATCAGGGTACCCTTTTATATATCTATAGTGAGTATGTTCAAATCTGTTTGAATATGCAAGTATAAAAAGTTTTGAGTCGTCATCCTGGACATTTATTACATTGTCTTTAGCTTTAATACTTGTATTTAGTGTTAATAATTCTTCACCAACTTGCATCTCATTTACTTTAATTGTAAATTTGATTTTTCCGGATTCATTTTCACTTAGATCTCCAATATTAAATGTCAGCTCTCCATTTTCAAGTACTCCTGCTGTTCCTTCTTCGACTTCAACTCCTTTTGGTATCTCAACAATCAGCTCTGTATCATTTACCTTTTCAGAATTTTTGTTATAATACTCAATTGTTATCTCATTTGATTCATTCTCTTCTACTTTCATCTTATCTGACGATACATATACTGCTATATCTTTTTCAGTTGGTAACACTACATTTTCATTTGATTCTGATGAACTGTGACTTGAAGCTTTTGGTGTCATTTGAATATCATGCTTTACAATTTCATATTCAACAGAAATTATAGGGCTATAATATACTTCATACCCGGTTTTTACCGCTTTTATATAATAGTCGGTAGTTGAGAAAACCATATATGCATAGTTACCATTTTCGTCACTATTTTGAGGATTGGCATTGTTAGCAGGCGGGAAATCATCTAGTGCAGGCAGGTTGACCAGCGTACCGGGAGTTTTCCCATTAGCTATATTTCTTGCGGTGTCTGCATAGTACAATTCAACTTTAGCACCAACTATTACTTCACCGGTATTTATATCAGTAATAGTACCATATGGGTCTATAAGTACTTCACTTATATTCATCTCCCCATCATCTTTAATTGATACTTCAACCTGACCTACTATTATCTCATTTTCATCATCTAATTTGTATTTTATATTAATCGTATATTTCTTGTCTGCCAATAATCCTTCAGCCGTAAAAATACCATTTTCACTAATACTACTTGTAGCACTGTCTACTCCGTCTCCATTTTCATCAGTTATTTCAA
>CAZVNH010000168.1:3223-6189 GCA_964628575.1 uncultured Thermoplasmatales archaeon
GTAGTTGCATTTTCTTTTGCCATTTACATCTCCTAAATTCTCTATAGATGTTATTACTTTTTGTGTACTATCCGAATTTTTATTTAATAAAATACCCGTAGCTGTTTTTTCCGGGGTGAATTCTTCATTACCTGCTCCTGTAATCTCACCAATTTTTGCACTTTGCTTAAACTCCATATTAACAGTTTGATCTCCTATTACTACCGGCTTGATTATCTTTATATCATATTCCGTATCTCCCTTTGGTACTGCAATTTTATAAAGACCATCTGCTTTTGTAGTCTGTTCACCTCTAAAATCTATTGTTCCATCACCATTGAAGTCTTTAGTAACAATTACTTTAGCACCGGCAATAGGTTCTTTTGTCATATTATCAATAACAATACCTCTTACTGAACCCGGTTCAAATACCATTTGGATTTCATCATAATCAAAAAGCCCTTTTACTTCATCTGCTACAGTTGCTGTAACAGATATTACCTTTGGATCAATACCTTCTATCTTCTCAGATCTAACTGTAACTGATGCTTTTCCATTTGAACCGGTTGTAGCTGTAGTACCTTGTGGGAATGTACATGTATTTTTTGTTGATGCAAATGTAACTACTACTCCTGATATTTCATCTCCGTTCTTATCAAGAACAGTTGCTGTCAGTGTTGATTCAGATTTCCCATCCCCTACTAATGTTGAAGGATCTGCAACCAACTCAATTGTGAAATTAACAAGATCAAAATTCTCAATAATTTTCCCATCTCCTGCATTATCCTTATATATGTGTACTTCTCTTTGATTTGAACTATATCTTGAGTTTTCAACATAAACATTATATATATTCTCATATAGGTCGTTAAACTCATACTTACCATCATCTTCTGTTGTAAATTGACCAATAGTATTTCCATTCAAATCCTTAATTGTTACATTGGAGTCTCCCAAAGGAAGTTGGGTTTCTCTATCTTTTATTGTTCCTGTTAATTTAATGGTATTATTTATTATCTCAATTGTTATTGTAGATATTGCACTTCCACCATTTCCATCTTCTACAACTACTGTAAATGTAACCGTTCCTGTAAAATCTTCGTCAGGAATATAATTCCATATTCCTTTGCTATTTATCGTTACCGTTCCTGAATCCGGGTTTGTGCCTATTCTATAGGTCAAACTATCACCTTCCGCATCGGTTGCAATAATTTTTGAGGTAAGAGGAGCATTTTTATTGATTCTGTAGCTATAATCAGGTGCTGAGGGTACATCATTAACAGAAGCTATTTCTATATTTACCGGTGCTTCATTACTCTTTAATCCGCTGTTATCTTTTACCTTATACGTAAATCCATCATCTCCATGGTAGTTCGCATCAGGTGTATAGGTTACCGTTCCATCATTATTTATTTGCAGTTCCCCATGTTCAGGCTCAACTACTATTTCAATAGTAGTATTGTCAATACTTCCATCCATATCTGTATCATTATTGGTTAAGTTAATTATTATTAATTCATCCTCATTAGTATCACAACTATCTTCTTTAGCCGTAGGTTTGTCATTTACACCATTTATTGTAATGATTACACAAGCTTCATTACTCTCATTTCCTGTATCATCCTCTACCGTATATAAGAATGAGTCTTGTCCGTAATAATCTTTATCAGGCTTATAAGTAACCGTGCCATCATTATTTATCTGCAAATCTCCATGCTCAGGAGCATTTACTATTTTCACTGTTGAATCATCAATTGTTCCATCTGAGTCAAGATCGTTTGCTGTTAAGTCAATAATAGCTTGTAAGTCTTCATCCACAGTTGAATTATCATTATTGGCAATCGGTATCTCATTTACATCTGTTACATAAACTGTAACAGTTGCTTCGTTACTAGCTTGTCCCTCATTATCTTCTACAGTATATGTAAATTCAACTTTTCCAAAATAATTGTCCACCGATGTAAAGTAGACTCCATGTTGTGAGTTATATACTGCTTGTGTTACTATCCCAACTTCTTCCGGATTCGGAACAGATATAAGATTAATTGTTGAAACATCAAGTGTTCCATCTATGTCTTCATCATTTGACAAAATATTAATAAATACAGTAGTTTCTTCAAATGTAGTGGCACTATCATCTTTAGCAACAGGTTTGTCATTTACACTTGATATGATTATGCTTACAGTTGCTGTATTGCTTGTTAGTCCAATATCGTCAGCTACACTATATGTAAAGCTGTCTTGACCATAATAGTTTGCATCGGGTGCATAATATACAGAACCGGAAACTGACTGGGTTACTGTACCATGCTCAGGTGTTGATTCTATGCTTATTGATGAAGTATCTATGCTTCCATCCGGGTCAGTATCATTATCGGTTAATGTAATTTTTATTTGTGTATCTTCATCTGTTGTTGCATTGTCATTTACTGCTACTGGTGCATAGTTAACCCATTTTGCATATAACCAATGATCGTTTGTCTTAGTAATCTGGGTACTGTTTGTTATCTCATTTCCTGTTCCGTTATCTCCATCATACCAACCTTCAAATGTATATCCTGTTTTGGTTGGAGTCGGAAGTGATTCAGTTGTAGTTCCATCCGAACCTTTACCATAGGTTGAACCGTATTGTTTTGTTTGAGTAGTTGGAGTTACTGTTCCTCCTTCTGCATCAAAACTGATAGTATATGTATTTATTGTCCACACTGCATATACTGTTATATCTCCTGTTACTGCTGTGGATTCATCAAATGCTGTTCCGGTTCCATTCGCTAAGGTATTCCATCCACTGAATGTATATCCCACCTTTGTCGGTGCTGTCGGCAGTGTTCCTACATTTCCATTGTAGTCTGCTGTCTTTGTTGCAGGACTTGCTTCTGTATCCCCTCCATTTTTGTCAAAGGTTACTGTGCATTGGTTTATTGTGTACTGGGCATATACTGTTATATCTCCTGTTACTGCTGTGGATTCATCAAATGCTGTTCCGG
>CAZVNH010000169.1:0-6126 GCA_964628575.1 uncultured Thermoplasmatales archaeon
TCTAAATCTTCACTGAACTTGTTAGGTGGAATTCTTATTGTATCTTCTACTCTAGCTTTATAATACATAAACTATCACAACTCAAGACTGAATATAGTCGGATGGGAATATATTTAATACTTATATGCTTTTTGAATGCCAGATTTAATTGTTCATGTTAATAGTATAATTATGGGTAGAAACACTAGTGAAACAATTGACATAAGTTTAATCAAAATATTAAGTGACGGTCCTGATGTATCCTTAAAAGGATCACCTACTGTATCACCGATTACAGTTGCTTTATGACCATCTGATCCTTTTCCACCAAGATTACCTGATTCAATATATTTTTTTGCATTATCCCATGCTCCACCTGAGTTTGCTAGAAACACTGCAAGTAAAAATCCTGTTGAAATTGATCCAATTAATAGTCCTCCAAGGCCTGTTGGTTTTAATATAATTCCAACAATAATTGGTGATACAACTGCCATAACACTTGGAAGAATCATCTGTTTAAGTGCACGATTAGTGCTTATCTTAACGCATCTTTCATAGTCAGGTTTATTTTTATTACTTTCAAGAAGTTTGAACTCTTTAAACTGATAACGTACTTCTTCTACCATTGCATATGCAGCTTTTCCTACTGCACCCATGGTAAGTGCTGCAAAAACAAAAGGAAGCATTGCACCAATAAATAAACCAGATACAAGATAAGGATCACTTAATTCAAGAACAAGAGGATTATTCTCTGGTAAAAGAGTATTTGCTGTAAAAATATATGTAAATATAAGTGCAAGAGAAGTAATAGCCGCAGAGCCAATTGCAAAACCCTTACCCATAGCAGCAGTAGTATTACCTACTGCATCAAGCTGCTCGGTCCTTTCTCTAACCTCTTTACCCATACCTGCCATTTCGGAAATACCCTGTGCATTATCAGCAACTGGTCCATAACAATCAGTTGCAAGACTAACACCAAGAATACTCAGCATACCAACTGCAGATATTGCAACTCCATAAAAACCAGCAAGTTCATAAGCACCAAGCATTGCTGCAACAACTGCAATAATTGGAATTATAGTACTAATCATACCAACCTGTATTCCTTGTATAATAACTGTCGCTGGTCCAGTTTTTGATGCATCTGCAATTCCCTGTGCAGGTTTTCTTTTTTCAGATGTATAATACTCTGTCGAAAGGCCAATTATTAAACCTGCAACTAGTCCACAGAGCATTGCATAAAATGGTTTCAAATCTTTTATAAGATACCAAATAACCCCTCCACTAAATACAGCTGTAAGAATTGTTGCAATAAAAAGAGAGTTTCTAAGAGCTCCATAAACATTTTTACCTTTTCCAACAAGAACAATAAGTGTTCCGATAACTGATGCAAAAATACCCATCACTGCAACAATTAATGGAAGCATAACAGCATTATTTAGACAAATACCTGATTTTGCAAGCCATGTGTCACTTGCAATTGCAGAGCCAGCAACTGCTGCAAGTGCCATTGTTGCAATGATTGAATCGACATATGACTCAAAAAGATCAGCGCCCATTCCCGCTACATCACCAACATTATCACCAACTTGATCTGCAATTACTGCTGGATTTCGAGGATCATCCTCAGGAATTCCTGCTTCAACTTTTCCGACAAGATCTGCTCCTACATCAGCAGATTTTGTATAAATCCCACCTCCGACACGAGCAAATAATGCGATAGATGATGCTCCAAAACCAAAACCAAATAGTATATTTGTTATCATGATTCTTTTATCAATAATATCTGCCATATCAGCCATTACAATTCTATCAAATAGATAATAAAGTCCTGTTATACCTAATACTCCTAAACCAACAACACACATACTCATTACTGCACCACTTGAAAAAGCAATAGATAGACCCTTACTTACACTATTTTTTGATCCTTCAGCAGTTCGAGCATTAGCCATAGTTGCCATTCTCATACCGATATTTCCTGCAAGACCAGAAAAAATGGCTCCAACAATAAAAGCAACCGATGAACCCCAATGAATATTTGTTTCTTCATAAAAAGATGCTAAATATAAAAGCCCTGCAACCACTATTACAAAAATTATTAAAACTTTGTATTCACTTTTTAAAAAGGCCATTGCTCCTTTACGAATCGCAGCACTAAGTTCTATCATTTTTTCATTACCTTGACTCTGCTTTTTAACAATCAAATATAATAAAAAAGCAAAAATCAAAGCAATAACTCCGCCTATTGGTACAATAATTGAAATATGCATATTTTACCTCACCACTAGCTCATAGAATCTTTAGGAGTTTTATAATAATTATGATATTTAACAAGTAAAAGATTAAAATAAATAAAAAAAGATAAAAATATATAAATTATAAATATACTAATATAAATACAGAGTCAATTCAAATCTCAATATTTAGCATAGTCAAAAACGTTATTACTTCAAGGAAATAACAGATATGTTTAAAAAAATGGGGGATCTTATAGTAAAAAGACCATGGCTGGTTATCACACTAATACTTACAATAACCATAGGTTTCTCAACGTTATTGCCTTCAATAGAGATGAAAACAGATTATAACGATTTCATGCCTAACGATGAAATAGTAAAAGCAAATATGCGTATACCAAAATATTTCGGAAAAGGACAACAATCAATGTTTGTATATATAAAAACAAAAAATAGTAATAGTACCCTCAGCCCTGAATCAATAAGAGAACAGGAAAAAATAAAGAATAAACTTTTAGAAGCTAAAGAAATTGAAGACACCTTAGATATCACACTATTTATTGATCAAGTTTGCCAATTAGAATACGGAAAAAAATTAGAAGAATGTACAGATGAAGAAATTATACAGGTCCTAAATGATATTTTAAAAGAAAAATCTGAAGAATCAATAAAAATTTTGGAACAAAACGATCCTGATGAAGAAATAGACTATAAAAAATATGAAAAAATCTCAAAAGGAAAAAAAATAAACGAAATAGATATAAAAAATGCATATATCGAACACAATAATGAAATTTTATCATTTTCAATTGAAGTATATGACCTTAAGGCTTTTGAATCAAAACTAAAATCACCAATATCATCTACAAATGTAGTTGAATGGTTTATCGATTTCGAAAACGAGATAAAACCAGATGAAAGACTTGATATTTCATATAGAATAGCAGCTCATATCGAACCAAAACATGCAATATGGGAAGTAGGAAAAGGACCATTAAAAAACATACAAACTCTTTTATCAAATTTATTGAAAAAAGAATTATTTAATCAATATAAAAAAGAAGCTTATCTATGGATAAGACCACCTGGAGAAACAATATACTTTCCGATTCTTTTAGAAACAGGAAATATTATCTTTGATACAAATAATAATTTAATTAAAATTGAAGTATCAAAAAAAGAAATGAGCAAATATGGTATATCTGCTGTTTATGGTTCTATTGTACTTCCGACAAAATTATCCAATTTTAAGATTGGGAGTAGGTATTATGAAAACCCAGGATCAAAACTTCCATGGCTAAGGTTTACATATAATACAAGTTTTTTAATTGATAGTCTTGAAAAAATCCAAGGCAAACCTTTACTTAGCGATATCGCTGAAAATATATTAAAAAAAAATACAGATCTGACATGGGAAGATTTCGATAAAATATTCAACACACCAAATGAGTTTATCGAAACTCCAGAACAAGTGTCAATTTTAAATTTTGAATCTAATTATATTAATGCTGATGAAGCATTTGATGAAACATCAGATAAAACACTTTTTATTAAGCCTGATTTTTATAACGACCTTAGAATTGGTATAGAAAGCCTTATCTCAGATGATTATGAAAAAACTGGTAAACCCTCAGCTGCCTTGATGGTTTTATATCTTAATGTAACTGGTGGATATCAGGGAGTTCTTGATTTTAGTGAAGAATTATTACAAAGAATTGATGATATTGATGGATCTCTAGACTATCTTACAATAAAAGTAACTGGTGATGGAATCGTATCGTATGAAATGGATAAGGTTACAAATGAAGCAAATCAGATAATAATACCTACAATTTTTATTATTATAATTTTAATTCTTTATATATCCTTTAGAAAATTATCATATGTATTTGTTCCAATGCTATCACTAATTGTATCAGTAATATGGCTTTTTGGAACTATGGTACTACTTGGGATAGCATTTTCAACGATAGCTGTAGCTCTTGTTCCATTAATTTTAGGTCTTGGAGTTGATTATTCTGTACATTTATCCCATAGTTATCGAGGTGAGCTTGCAAAAGGAAAAACTCCAGCTGAAGCTATTAAAATATCAGTTCTTGAAATTGGTAATGCTATGTTTCTTGCAATGCTTACAACTGTTATTGCTTTTCTATCATTTTTAAGTGCTTCCCTTCCACCTATAAGGGACTTTGGTTTACTTTTAGCTTTTGGTATATCATATACTTTTGTCACTGCAATAACGCTTCAAGCAGCTATAAGATATCTATCTGATAGAAGAAAAAAACAATTTAATAATCGTACGAAAAAAAACATTAAACTAGATATATTTATGGGGAAAATGGCAGATGGTATTCTTAATAATCAGAAAAAAATAATTACAATTATTGTAAAAATTTCAATTATTGCTTGTTTTGGAGCCATTCAAATAAAAACAAGTTTCAATTTTAATTCATTTATTCCTCAAGATAATCCAGCTCTAATAATATATGAAGAAATTGAAAAAGACTTTCCTTCTTCAGGTCAGGATCAGGAATATATACTTATAGAGGGAGAAGTTGCAAGTGTAAATACACTTGATGGAATAAGAAAAACTCATTTTAATATTAATGATGATAAACTTATAGGTAGAAAAGCAGATGGAACAGCAAATATAAATAGTATCTATTCTATAATTCAACAAGCTGTTAATAGTAATAACTCTTTAATTAATCGTTTTAATCTTGATGAAGACACATATATTCCAAAATCCGATAGAGATGTTAAAGATTTTTATAATTATCTTTGGGAGAGTGAAGAGTATAGTTTTACTACTCAAAGTAATCTTCATAAAACCGAGAACGGAAATTATGACGCAACAGTAATTAGGGTTTTCATTGATATTATCTCTGAGAGTAGAGCATCCTATGCTCTTGCAAAAGACCTCGCTGTTCTAACTGATGAATTCAACGAAGATCTTGAAGATTATGGAAATGCTGAGGCTATCGTTACTGGTCAGTATATAATATGGCATCTTATCACAACTTCACTTACAGATAGTCAAATTCTATCAACATGCATTTCATTAGTTCTTGCAGGTATAGTTTTAATAATTGCTTATCGTAGACCAACTCTTGGATTAATAGCTATGATTCCTGTTCTTGTATCAATTCTATGGATACTGGGAACAATGTATTTCATAGGTTACACTCTTAATATTATGACAATTACAGTTACTAGTTTAACAATTGGTATTGGTATCGATTATGCTATCCATACAACAGAGAGATTCAGACTAGTTGCTGATAAAACAGGAGATATAAAGATGGCTGTCTCTGAAACAGTTTCAAGAACTGGAGGTGCACTTCTAATAGCTGCCCTTACAACAACATTTGGATTTGGTACACTCATCTTTGCACCGATTCCACCAGAGCAACAATTTGGAGTTATAACTGCTATGACAATATCATATTCATTTATAACATCTGTTTTATTATTACCTTTAATCCTTGCAAAATGGGCAAAGATTACAAAGAAAAGAAGAGGATATATAATCTCTCCAAGTATACCTGGTAAGAGCTATTTAGATGGTAAAGATATGGATAAAAATAAAGAAAATAAATAATTATTGTAAACGATTATATTAAATGATTTTTTATTTTATTTTTTTATTATATTAATATTCATTTCATTTAACAAATGGTAAGAATACATTTAAGTTATATTATTATATTACATTTATATAATAATTATTTTAGGGGAAAAAATATGAAAATGAAAAAAAGCATATCTATGTTTATTGTAACATTCTTTATTACAAGCTCCTATATAACAGTAGCAGGTAAACAAAATAGAATCGAAATTAAAAAATTTGAGATTTCAAATAAAGATATGCTGGATATAAATTCAACGGTTTTTAATAATTGGTGCA
>CAZVNH010000170.1:0-5146 GCA_964628575.1 uncultured Thermoplasmatales archaeon
ACACAGTACTTGGAGAGTGAGCATCATGGTAAAATTTCTTTCAGAAGAGTGGATTAAGATTGGTAAAGAATATATCATAGAAAAATTGGACCCTGAAAAAGATCTGAAAAAAATAACCACGTCAATTCTTGGAATTGTAGAGCATATTCCACCAGATGATTCTATGATGAATTTCTACCTGGAATTTGAGGAAGGAAATTTAACGGATTTAATTGTAAATACAGGTGATACCTTTGATGAAAAAGAAGCCATTTATGAAATAAGAGGTGGGTATGGTACATATAAAAGTATTTTACAGGGTGAAATGAATCTTGGAATAGCTGTTTTAAAAAACAGATTAAAAGTAAAGGGAAGTAAAATGAAAGCCTTGAAATTAATTAAACCACTTGATGGGGTTATTGTTTCATTGCAAAAAATTACAGATGAATTTGAGGATTGATTTGATATGCAAGAATATAAGAATGTTTTTTCTCGTTTTATTCCACCAGAAAATGAATGGACACCAGTAGATAAATTATTATTTACTCCAGATAAATTTTTTCACGATTACAAGAAAACTCAAAAATTAATGTACCCAGCAATAAAATATAGTTTTAACGAGCATTATAATAATAATCAACTCTATCGCTCTTTATGTGATGCTAATAATATTAAACCAGCAGATATTAAAAATATTGATGATATACAAAAAATTCCTTTACTTCCTGATACTTTTTTTAAAGATTATCCTGATGATAAAAATTTTGTTAAATGGCTTGATACTATCTATACTGGTAGATTACCTAAACCTAAACTCTCGAAATCAAATCCTTCGCATGATGATGTTATTGCTGCATTAAATGAAGAAAAAGTTAACATCATGTTTACAAGTGGAACAAGTGGAAAATTCAGCTTTATACCTAGAGATTCTATTTCCTGGAGTCGATTGAACTATTGTGCAATACATTCATTAATGGAATTAATGCATTATGATCCTGATGACTCAATTATTTTATTAACACCTGATCCACGAGAGACAAATCTAACTATCGCATGTTTATTTGGTATAGCTTTTAATTTATATGAACCAAAAAATATAAACATCGCCCTTGAGAAAATTAAGATTACTACACAATTTCTCAGAATGCAACGCGCAGAAGCAATAGGCATTCGAGAGAAAATAAAGGCGAAAGCTATGGCACAACTTAGTCCAATAGTCCAGAAAAAATCAGATAAACGAATGATTTCAATAATGCAAGAAATGGATAAAAAACAAAAGAAAATTAATATCGCTGGTCCACCTTTTTGGCTAAATCGAATTCTTGATCGTATGGTAAACGAAGGTATAACTCTTAAACTTCCAGATAGCCAGATCCTTACAGGAGGTGGCTGGAAAGCAGAGGAGGATAAACGTTCTCCTGAAGAATCATTTAGAGAAAAAGTTGAAGAAATCCTCGGAATACCACCAAAAAATTATCATGATGTTTATGCTATGTCAGAATGCAGTTCAGTATTTATGAGTTGTGAAGGGCATTATAAACATATACCACCAGTTATTTATCCTATTGTCCTTGATGATGATCTAGAGCCACTGGGTTATGATGAATCTGGAAGATTTGCTTTTATCGATCCGCTACCAACAAGTTATCCTGGTTTTTTAATAACTGGAGACAATGTAAAACTCTTTAAACATTGTCCGGTTTGTGATAGAGAAGGTCCTGTAATAGATATTGAAGTAACTAGGATGCCTGGTGTCGAAGGTCGAGGTTGTGCTGCCGTAATGGCAGAATTGATGCAACAGGGGGATTAAAAAAAGATGGTACTATTTCCAACAGAACAATGGGTAACTCAATTAAAGGAAGCACTTAATAAAAACAAGATATATGCAGATGTTGCAAAAGACTGGGAAGGCGATTTTCTATTTATTATAACACCAGATGCAAAATGGTCAAAAGAAGTTATACTCTACTTTGATTTATGGCATGGGAAATGCCGAGAAGCATATATTGCAGATAATAACCAAAAAGCAGCCTTTATTTTAAAAGGATCATATTCAAGCTGGAAAAAAATAATTAAAAAAGAAATTGGCCCAATAAGAGCACTAATACGAGGTATGTTTGTACTTGAAGGTAATTCAAAAATAATTCTTGATCAAACAAAAGCAGCACAAGAACTTGTAAACACTGCAAGCCAGATAGATACAGAATTTGAGGACTAGATTATGGAAAAAATTATTGATACACATTTCTGGAATCCGCATCTTCAACTATCTGAACCAATTGAATATAAATATACATCAATTAGTCCAAATTATAAATTACGTACCCCAATTCTATCACAAAAATGTGTAGAAGAAATAATTGCAGATTTAAAAAATCAACGTGAACAATATTTACTTAATGCAGATATTCCAACAATTCTTGATACAATTCAAACAGTTACAGAACAATGGCTTGATCCAATGTATAAAAAAAGAAGATTAGCCAAAGAAATACTCCCTCATATAACAGGATTTTCACCAGAAATGATTGAAACTTGGGGATTCGGAAGATTTCTCTCAATTCTAAAAAAAGAGAACTTTCCAATCTTTAATAAATTAAATCATGAAAATTTTCAAGACTTTTCAGCTCATGGAGATGGCTGGGTAAAAGCTTATGGAACACAAGAAATAGCTCATTCTAATCACAATCCAGCACTCATTGGTCATATTTGTGCTGGTAATATTATTGGAATAGGAGCAATTGAAATAATAATGGACAAAATAATAGATGCTGCAACTTGGGTAAAACCTCCATCAGAAGAACCAGTGTTTACTACATTATATACAAAAACAATCGAGGAACTTGATCCACAACTTGCATACACAATAGCAGTTCTTCCATATGAAAGTAAACAAACAGAATTAAATGATTTTCTATTCTCACAATCAGATATCGTAAGAGCAACAGGTAGTGAACTTGCACGAAGGAACTTAATGGAGCTTTCAAAAAAACATAACACACCTGTTGCTGGTCATTGGCATAAACTCAGTTTTATCACAATCGCCCGAGAATATCTTAATAAACAAGCACGGGAAATCGCTGAATTAGTTTCTCTAGATGTATCAGCATGGGATCAGCAAGGATGTTTTTCACCTCACGAGGTTTTCGTAGAAAAAGGAGGAAATGTTTCACCAAAAGAATTCGCAAAACTACTTGCTGAGGAAATGGCTGTTACAGCAAAGATTTTACCAAAAGGCAGTAAATCAGGTAAAATGCAGGTTCTTGACGGATATCATCGATATTTCAAGAAAAAACAAATGGGTGAACCAGTTGAAATCTATCAATCACCATCTAAAGATTGGTTAGTGATATATGATGGTATTTCAAAGGATTTTGAGCCTTCTCCATTATTTCGAGTAATTCGTATTAGACCAGTAGACGATATTCTTGATGTCGCTAGTATTATTCGACCTCTTGGAAAATTTTTACAAACATCAGGGATTGCAATACCTAATAATCGGATTCTACCATTTGCAAGTGCCATTGGTGATGCAGGCGTAACAAATATTAGAGCTATTAGTAGTATGACTTTACAGAAAGCTTGGGAACCCTGGGACGGACGTTTTCCACTACAAGAACTATTTGAACTTGATAATATCCGTTGGGTGAGTATTAGTACTAGAGATATCGATGAAGAAATTAAATCGCTCTTAGAACAAAAACGATCACTTTTTGAAAAATAATCTAAGATTCTTAATAATATATTCAAATATTTCAACTTTAAAAACAACAAAATTTTAAAAAAATATAATAATAAATTTATCATTTATAAAATGATAATTATGATGATATTTAATAAGTTCTTTTTCAAAGGATATAATCATTTTAACATTAAACATTTCTATACATATTTTATTTTATTTTTACTTTTAATTACTCTACTATGCGTGCCTATAATAGATTCTACTCAGATAAAAACTACAAAAACAATGAACACAGAATCTTCTCTTGATATTTCATTGGATTGTACAGAAACCAATGGAATAATTAAACCATTTTCAGAAATAAACTGCGGTCCTATTCCATTAGTTAATGTTGAAAATAGTATCGATCTTACTACACAATATAAAGAAATAGGAATATCTCATATACGTACACATGACTTAGATAATGCAATTTTTCCTTGTGATATCAGTACAATTTTTCCAGATGAAACTGCTAATCCAAATCTTGAATCAAGCTATGATTTCACAATAAGTGATTCTTATATAACAAGTATTATTAACGCTGACTGTAAAGTTTATTACCGTCTTGGAGAAAGTGCTGGTGGACCTAATAATCCACCAACTGATTTCAATAAGTGGGCTGAAGTATGCAAACATGTTACAATGCATTATAATGATGGTTGGAATAACGGATATCATTATAATATAAATTATTGGGAAATATGGAATGAGCCAGATCTAACAGGTTTCTGGAATGGAACCATTGATCAATATTATGAACTATATAAAATTACAGCAAACACATTAAAATCATATAATACATCTTTAAAGATTGGTGGACCTTGTACTTCATCTGTTTATAATGATAATTTTACTAACAAGTTTCTGCAGTATATTATTGATAATAATGTTCCTTTAGATTTTTATTCCTGGCATATGTATGCAGATACTCCATATCAAATCTCATGTGCATCAAATCTTGTTCATAATTTACTAAATTTATATGGTTTTAATGAATGTGAAAATATCAATTCAGAATGGAATATAAACATTTTAACACCTCAGAGAGAAAAAGACAACTCAAAAAATGCTGCTTTTACTGCATGTTGTTTAACTACCTTTCAAGATTCATTCATGGATCTTGCTTTTAGATATCGTGGGACACAGGATAACAACTGGTTATCAAGATTGATTGGTTTTGATTTAAGTCTAATTAGTTATAATGGAGTTTATAAAAAACCAACATTATCGTATCTTGCAATGAATTATTTAGTTAAAGATACTCCAATTAGATTAACAACTCCAAAAATAGATGGATCAACTGGACTTGCTTATCTTGCCGGGATATCTGAAGATAAAACCAATATATCTGTTTTAATTAGTAATTTTGAAGCTTCAGATACTATATATAATCTTGATATATCAAACATATCATGGACAGAAGATTACAGAGTTGTTTAT
>CAZVNH010000170.1:5156-6077 GCA_964628575.1 uncultured Thermoplasmatales archaeon
GTTTATTACGTAATTGATAGTAAAAACAATCTTGAAATAATAGAAGATAATGAAATTTCTGTAGATGAATTTACAGCAACAAAAACAATCAATAAAAATTCTATTCATTTCATTAGACTTACTAATTCTTCTATCATTCCAGATGAAGGACCTGAAACAGCAGAGATTCCATTTATTTTAAAATTAAAATTTTTAGATCCTTTTACTCGTTTACTTGCAATTCTAATATTTCTTATCTTTTTTGATATATAATTTATACCATTTTTCTTTATTTATTTTTTTAAAAAAATATTGCACATATAAATATTTATAACAAATTTTTTACATATTTCGTTTAAGAGTTTATAAAAAAGAATTTTGTATTTTCTTGAACTTTTAGACAATAGTAGTAGATTGAAATATGACACAAAAAAAAACAAATTTTTCACCTCCAATAATTATATTGGTTCTTCCAATATACTTTTTTTATTTGAATTAATCAAATTTATATGTTGATATATAATATCTTCGTCAATATATTATAATTTTATAGATAGATTTTTATTCTTTTTATCAATTGTTAATTAGGTGATTTTATAAAAGGAAAAAAATGGACATTATATATAATTATAAGTCTGATTGTTATAAATTTTATAATACCGGTTAATGGATTTCAAATAGTTAAAACTAAACAAATTGATTCCTTAATTAATAAAAGAGATTTAGATACTCATATAAATCCTACATATAAAAAAGAAACTTACATGGTTCCAATGCGTGACGGAATTAATCTTGCAACAGATGTATATTTACCAGATAATATTGAGACACCTCACGGAGCTATTTTGATTAGAACACCTTATAATAAAAATAATATGAACATGGGCGAATGGGCTGATGAAGGTTGGATAACAATTGTTCAGGATATGCGTGGCAGATATG
>CAZVNH010000171.1:0-6064 GCA_964628575.1 uncultured Thermoplasmatales archaeon
TAATTGGTATATATTGGGAAGAAATGATAATTCGATGAGTTTCATGTTTTTTAAACATTTAGACACATCAAATCATGATGAGATAATAATATGAAATTGATAGACGCAATCAAACACAAAGGATTCCCATATTGGATACCAAATACAGTCAGAGATGACTTACCAGAACTTTTTAAAGAATTAGGATTTAAAACAGGTGCGGAAATTGGGGTTAGTGTGGGTGAAAATCTGGAGGAATACTGTAAAGCCGGATTCACGATGTATGGAATAGATCCTTGGATAGACTATCAAGATGAAAAATATAGACCAATATCTTATTTGATAAGAAAGGGAATTGTAACTAAATCATTCGAGGATGTGTATAATCTCGCAGTTAAAAAATTAGCAAAATATCCAAATTGTACTCTTATACGTAAAAGTTCAATTGAAGCTGCAGATGATTTTCCAAATCGTAGTCTAGATTTTGTTTATATCGATGCAAATCACAAATATGGATATGTTGCTATGGATTTAGCGAAATGGACACCAAAAGTTAGAAAATGGGGAATTATTTCTGGTCATGATTATTACGATCGTAGAGGAAGTAGACAAAATCGGGGAGTTAAACATGCAGTAGATGGATTTATTAAGGCATATGAAATAAATCATTTCTATGTATTAGGTCGAAAAAATCCTCGCGAGGGTGAGAGGATAGAAAGATCATTAAGCTTCATGTTCTTCAAACACTGGGATAATTAATATATGAAGATAACGAGATAAATATACCTGTCAAATATGTAGTAAAGAACCGGCTATTCATGTCCACCATACTGATTATAATAAGAAAAATAATGATACAGATAATTTAGTTACTTTATGCCGATCTTGTCATTTAAAGACAAATTATAATAGAGAATATTGGATAGAGTATTTTAAAAAATATCTATATAAATGAAATTAATCGATGCTATAAAAAGAGGAGGTAATCCTTATTATATTCCAAATTGTTCTAGAGATGATTTACCAGATTTTTTTAAAGAATTAGGGTTCACTACTGGAGTAGAAGTTGGAGTCTTCATGGGTGATAATCTAGAAAAATACTGTAAAGCTGGATTTACAATGTATGGAATAGATTCTTGGAGTAACAGTTCTTATTATTCGGCTGAGAATTGTCTTAAACCGTCTAGATTTTATAAATCAGCAGATGATATCTATAATTTAGCAGTTAAAAAGACATCTTCATATCCTAATTGTACTTTGATTAAAAAGACATCTGTGTCTGCACTTAAAGATATTGAATGGAGAAGTTTGGATTTTGTCTATATCGATGGTAATCATAAATATGGTGCAGTTGCTATGGATTTGTCATTATGGTCTTCCAGAGTTAAAAAAGGCGGTATAATAGCAGGTCATGATTATTATAGTAGGATAGGAAAGAGAAGGAATCGGGGGGTTAAATATGCTGTTGAGGGTTTTGTTAAAACGTATGATATAAATAATTGGTATGTATTAGGAAGAAAGAGACCTCATCGTGGAGAAATATGTGATAAAGAACTAAGTTTTATGTTCTTTAAACACTGGTAATTATGAAATTATTAAATGCAATTAAAGTAGAAAAAGGTCGTCCATTTTATGTGCCTAACTGTGGAAGAGACGAATTGCCAAAGTTTTTCAAAGAACTGAGTTTTAAAATAGGTGCTGAAATTGGAGTTTATAAAGGAGCATTTACAGAACTTTTCTGTAAAGAGGGATTTAAAATGTATGCTATAGATCCTTGGATAGCTTACGAAGGCGCTGGTAGAACTCAAAAAAGACAGGAAAGACAAGATTTTCTACATGAACATACTCAACGGACATTATCACCTTATTCTAATTGCACAGTTATTAGAAAGACTTCAATGGATGCTTTAAATGATTTCGAAGATGGTTCGTTAGATTTTGTCTATATTGACGGTGATCATGAATTTAGTCATGTTGCTGCAGATTTAGTAGAATGGACTAAAAAAGTTAAAAGCGGAGGTGTAGTAAGTGGACATGATTATTCTTGTCTTACAGCGCCTTATGCCAAAAACGTAATTTGCCACGTAGGACCAGTGGTCGACGCTTTTGTGAAGGTATGTGCTATTGAGAATTTTTATACTTTTGGACGAAGTAAATCCTTAGAATTAGAAAAAAAAGATGATAAGTTTCTTTCATGGATGTTTTTTAAAACTAAAGATATGTTATGAAGTCTGGTATTTATATAATTAAAAATGTTAATAATGGTAAAGTATATATTGGTTCAGCTGTTGATATACAAAATAGATTTAATGCTCATGAAAAATTACTATGTAGAAACGGTCATTATAATATACACTTGCAGAGGGCTTGGAATAAAGATAAAAAATCTTCGTTTTCTTTTAAAAAATATCTTGGATGTAAGATATCTAATTTAATTTTTTATGAACAACACACTATCGATGATTTTATTGCTAGATTTGGAAGAAAAAATCTTTACAATATATGTTTAACTGCGGGATCTACAGCTGGTATAAAATTAACTGAAAGTCATAAACAAAAAATAGGTATTGCTGGATTGGGTCGAAAACATTCTGAAGAAACTAAACAACATCTTAGTGAAGTACATATTGGAAAGAAGATGTCTAAAAAATCAAGGATGAAACTAAGTAGGTCTTTAAAGGGAAGAATCCCGTGGAATAAAGGTAAAAAAGGTAAAAAACAATCTAAAGAAACAAACGAAAAGAATAGACAAAGTCATTTAGGTAAGAAACATACTGAAAAAACAAAAGAAAAAATTAGACAAGCTCTTACGGGAAAACCAAAATCTAAAGAACACATAGAAAAGAATAGATTAGCTCATTTAGGAAAGAAGATGCCACCACGAACAAAAGAGCATCGACGAAACTTGAGTCAAGCTCTTTTAGGTCATCCTGTTACTATAGAGACTAGAAGAAAAATTAGTAAGACAAAAAAAAGAAAGAGGTTCAAAAAATAAATGAATAATCAAGATAAAACTAAAGGAATTATATATTATACTACAAATCGTCTTAAGGAACCAGTTTTCTCTGTCGTTCAAAGATTTATTAAAGAATCAGGACTACCCATTGTTTCTTGTTCGCTGAGACCAATGAACTTCGGGACAAACATAGTATTAGAAAATAGAAGTCCAAGTTATCCTACGATGGTTGATCAGATAACAGCTGCTCTTGAACATCTTGATACTAAATATGTATTTTTCTGTGAACATGATTGTTTATATCCTAAAAGTCATTTTGATTTTACGCCATCGCGTGATGATATCTTTTTTTACAACATAAACGCCTGGAGATGGTGGATTGTAGGTGGTTGGGCAATCACTTATGATCAGCTTCATTCTTTATCAGGAATGTGTTGTAATCGTGAGCTTGCTTTAAATCATTATCGGATGAGACAGCAGAAAATAAAAGAATGGGGGTTAGATCATTTTAGAAGTAGAGAGCCTCGATTAGCAAGGTTATGGGGTTACGAACCAGGCACTAAGCCAAGAAGACGAGGTGGATTTTCAGATGATAAATTTGAAACTTGGAAGTCAAAAGTTCCTATCGTTGATATTAGACATACAAGAACATTTTCCAGTCCAAAAATTTGCCTCGAAGATTTTAAACATACTCCTGATAATTGGAAACAAGTAGATTACAAAGATATTCCTGGATGGGATTTAGATAAATTATTTGATTTAGAAAATATGCCTCTTCCATTTTCATTATTAAAAAATCGATAATAAAAATAATATGAAAAATAAATTACAAAACAAAATATTGATAAAAAAAATTACTCAATTGAAGAAAAAACAATGGACGCCAATGGGAACACCAACTCATTGGTCAGAAAGTATGTATAGTAACAACGCTAAAATATATTGGTATAATAAAGCTTTAAAAGATATTATTAAGATTTTAATATGAGTGAAAACTACGAATTAAGTGTTATTATTCCTGCTAGACAAGAAATGTTTCTCAAGAATACTATTGAGGATATTCTTAAAAATAAAAGAGCTAAAACAGAAATTATTGCAGTCCTTGATGGTGAATGGGCTAATCCTTCAATAGATCAACATCCTGATGTTAATGTAATTTATGTTCCAGGAAGTATTGGACAAAGAGCAGCTACAAATTTAGGAGTTAGATTTTCAAGAGCAAAGTACATAATGAAATTGGATGCTCATTGTTCTTGGGATGAGGGATATGATGATAAAATGATTAAAGCTTTCAAAGAGACTGGTGATAATGTTACGATGATTGGAATTATGAGAAATCTCTGGGCTTTTGATTGGAAATGTTATCATTGCGGTTGGAAAAAATATCAAGGTCCGACTCCTGAAAAATGTGAACAATGTGGTAAAACTGATAGAATTAGAAGAAAAATGTTATGGATTGGGAAAGAGCGTCCTCAAAGTACTTCATACTGTTTTGATTCACAACCACACTTTCAATATTTTAGAGAATATTCAAAACTACCAGAAGTTAGAAAACAGGCAGAGGAAACGGGATTTACTGAAACAATGAGTTTACAAGGAAGTTGTTTTATGTGTACAAGAGATAGATATTGGGCGTTAGAAATATGTGATGAAAGAGCTGGAAGTTGGGGGAATCAAGGAATTGAGGTAGCATTATCTACGTGGCTTTCTGGAGGTAAAGTATTAGTGAATCATAAAACATGGTATGCACATATGTTTAGGACTCAAGGAGGAGATTTCTCTTTTCCATATGAACAATCAGGTAGAGGAGTTCAAAAAACTAAACAGTATATTAAAGACAAATTCTGGAATTTTAAACACTCTAAACAGATTTATCCAGTTTCCTGGCTCGTGAAAAAGTTCTGGCCGATACCTGGATGGACTGAAGAAAAACTTAAAGAACTTGAAGAACATGAAAAACAATATAATACTTCCTGAAAGACATAAATTTAAGGGGGTTCAGGTCTTACAAGACCTATCGAGTAAGATATATCTATAATTAGATATGTAAAGAGTTTTATGAACCCCTTTCTCTTTACACTTGCTGGATGGGTCTTGTAAGATTAAATAATGTACTAAAAAGCGGGTTCTATAACTCGTTGTGTACTTTAACAATCTTCGAGTTATAAATACGAAAATTATGGCGTGGACATATGAACAAAAATTTAATGCATTGAATGATGGAGATTTATCTGGACAGGATAATTGGGGGGGAGATGAAGATTATGACGTTACTACAGATGCTGATGCAAGGTATGAAGGAGCAAAGGGAGTCAAGTTAACATCGACTACTGCTGCAGATAACACTATAAGTAGAAGTATCACTGGTATATCTGCTGGAACATTTTATGTAGCAATTAGAAGAACAGAAAACGATGTAGGAGCATTTGAATTCTATTTATACGAAGGAGTAGAATATAAAGGATTTTTCAGATTTTACAGTACTGGATATATACAAATCCTTGATGATGTTAGTGGATATGTAGACATTACGACTTATAATGCTGATCAATGGTATGTAGTCGCGTGTGAATTTGATATGGATACTGATGAGTATAGAATAAATATCCATGATGGAAATTCTTGGTCTGGCTGGAGTGATTGGTATACCCTTCCGAATGCTGGCGATAATGTAGATAAAATTGTTATAACAGTTAATCCAGGAGGTACTGCTCAAACATTTTATTTTGATACGATAACACCTGATAATCCTATTCCATCTGTTTCACCTTCTATCAGCCCATCAATATCTCCATCTGTTTCGCCTTCTGCTTCTATTAGTCCATCAATATCTCCATCTGTTTCGCCCAGTGAATCAGTTAGTCCATCAATTTCGATCTCTATTAGCCCATCAATATCACTAAGTATTAGTCCAAGTATTTCACCTTCAATTTCACCTTCATTAAGTCTATCAATTAGCCCATCAGTATCTCCTTCAGTCTCCCCAAGTATTAGTCCGAGTATCTCACCTTCAATTTCACCTAGCGAATCGATCAGTCCGTCTATCTCTTTCAGTATATCACCATCAGTTAGTCTTAGTATGAGTCCCAGTTTAAGTCCATCAGCTTCCATTAGTCCAAGTATCTCACC
>CAZVNH010000172.1:0-3963 GCA_964628575.1 uncultured Thermoplasmatales archaeon
TGTTTGTACATATTCATATGCAAAAAAGGTACTTAAAGACCTTGATAATTCTTATGAATAGAAGGAATCGAGCTGGTAGTTTTTATAAAGCATCCCATCCCCTCCTAGTGAGGCCAGCTTTCCTTCTTTTTTAATAAAATTTTTTGATTTATAAAAAAATAAATAGTATTATTTTATAACTACTTTTTATGGCACATAAAAGAAAACCAGATGAAGAACCTAAAAAAACATCGTATACTGTAGAAGACGCAATTAAAGTTGCGGATGATATATTTAATCTTAGTAAAGATAATAAATATAATCTTGGAGCTTTTATTCATGGTTTAATATTTGCAGAAGAGTATGCATTGCATTCTTTTAAAATACCACAGCAACAGGTTGCAGTGATAAAGAGAGACTGCCGAAAATATTTTAAAGATATTCAAAATAAAACCATAAAAGAATAAAATAAAATTAATTCTATTTTTATTAATATTTGTAATAAATATTTTTAAAATATTTTTTTATAATAATATAATATATTACTATTTTTCTCCTTATAAAACTTTTACATATGCACCTAAATATGCATCCAAAAATTATATAAATTTATAATACATTTTTCTTTTTGAAAGCAGGAATCAGTATTTAATTACTGGTTGATAGGATTGGTAAATATGATGGGATGTGAGTTCAAAACTCAGGTTAAGCTGGACTTTATCCAGGATTTTGAAATGATGTTTGAGAGGATGAAAGTAGATCGTCCTCGAGAAGCTGCTGTTTATTATATAACACTTGTCATTGATTGTCCAAAAGAGTTTTCTGATTTTTTAAAAGTAGCTGAAGAATTTGCAAATATTACACGAAGACCTCTAGAAACAGGAAGAGCATCGCTATTAAGACATGGACTAATCGCAAAAGTTCTATTTTCAAACGAGTCAAAAGAAGATTTTGGAAGAGAAAGCTATTTACCTGCTCATCCTAGAGCAGTATGGGAAGATGCAAAAAGTGATCTAAAACAAGTGATAGCAGATGATACATTTAAAGTTATTGAAAATAGAATAAATGAATATAGTCAGTTTTATACTAAAAATTTTGAAAAATATGGTATTAAGTTAAAAAGAAATGGTAATGTAACATTGCAGTATAGCGGAAAATGGATTCTTTATAATGTTTTAAGTAACTGTCTTGATAAAAATAATGAACTAAAAATGCAAATAGGAGGAGAACATCTTTTTGATAAATCCTTTATAAAATATTTCAAGAAATTCCTGGAACTTGATACAAAAATACAATTAATTGTTGACAACACTACTCATATAGAAGCAATCGAGGATTTAAGACAAACATATGGAGATAATCTAGAAATTAGATATTTTTCAGAAGATGTATCTGGAACAATGCGTAATTTTGTATTTGGAAAAGAAATTGCAGTTAACGGAATTAAGATATTACATGAAACTACTCATGAACCATCTTATATCGGTACAGCTTATGTGAATCTACAGGACATTGAGGTTTTAGATGGACGTTTTAATAATCTCTGGGATCTAGCAAAACCACTTGAAAAAACACCTAAAAAAGAAAAAGAATAACTTTTTTTCTTTATTTATCTGAATCTAACTGTTTCAAGATTACATAATGCATTAGTATTAACATTGTATCTTTTATGAACAGTTGATGATACATCAAGGCATTTTGATTCCTCACCATGACCAAAGATAATACGCTCTGGTCTTGGTGACATATTATTAATGAAATTCAGTAGTTGTCTTCTATCACTATGTCCACTAAATCCATCACATGTTTCAACATTCATCTTCATTTTAATATTAACAACATTTCCACCTGTGTTCAATGGTATTTCGGTCCATCCTTTTTGAATACGTTTACCAAGAGTTCCCTCGGCTTGATAACCGACAAATGCAATAGTATTCTTTTTATCCTGAGCCCATTCTTTGAAGTATTCCATAACAGGGCCACCATTCATCATACCACTAGTAGCAAGAACAACACAGGACTTTGGATGATCATTGATTATTTCTTGTCTCATTTCATGGCTATCAACACGCTTAAAAATATCAGAAAGAAGAGGGTTTTCCCCTTGTTGAAATATCTGAGATCTAAGTTTGTTATTAAGATATTCAGGATAAGCAGTATGGATTGCTGTTGCCTCCCAAATCATACCATCAAGATAAACATTAATCTTAGGAATTTTCTTTGTTTTCACAAGATTTTCAAGAACAATCATAACTTCCTGACTTCGACCAACTGCAAAAACGGGAATAAGGAGTTTTCCTTTCTTTTTTATAGTACTTTGAATAATATCACTAAGACGTTCTGTTGCTTCTTTTCTACTGGGCTGGAAATCATCACGACCACCATAGGTAGATTCTAAAAATATAGCTTCAAGTCTTGGAAAACGATTTATCGCAGGGTTAAATAACCAAGTTCGTTCATATTTAATATCGCCGCTAAATGCAATATTGTAAAGTCCTTCACCTACATGAAAATGAGCAATAGCAGAACCGAGAATATGACCAGCATTATGAAAAGTCAATCTTACATCAGGTGTAATATCAGTTGTATCACCATAATCCATTGTAATACAATGCTTTATCAAATCACGAATATTCTCAGCAGAATAAGGAATTTTTTTCGCATCTGCAGCAGCAACCTTTAGATAATCCATTTGAAGAAGAGTACTCATATCTCTTGTTGGAGGAGTACAATATATCGGACCGTCGAAACCATATTTATAAAGTAAAGGAACCAATCCACTATGATCAAGATGAGCATGGGTAATAACCACTGCATCAAGCGTTTCAAAGGGAAGAACCTCGGGTAGGTGTAAATAAGGAGTAGAATTGACAGATGAAACATCAACACCACAATCAATCATAATCTTGCTGTCTTGAGTATGTAATAATGCACAAGAGCGTCCAACTTGTCTAAAACCACCAAGAGCTGTAACTCTTACAAATTTTTCACCATCAGATACACCTCTATGTAAACGTCGACCAACTTTTCTAAGAATCTCTTTTCTTTCTTCACTCATTGAGCGAAGATAGCCTCGGATTTCCTTAACAGTTTTTGATTGAATAGGTGGAGTTCTAATAATTTTAGGAGACCAGTTAATAGCTTTTCTAATCTCATTAAGAAGAGATCCTTGTTTGCCAATTGCAACACCAGGTTTCATAGTCTCTATTGTAACTTCACCAACTTCAGGTAAAAAATAGATATTTGTAATTTCAGCATCTTTAGGTATAATCTTTTTAATCTTTTTTTCAGCGGTCTCTGTATCGGTAAGAACAGATGGATCAGGTCTAACAGCGATTCTTTTCTGAAGTAATTTAGCAAGCTGTTTTACTATATCATCATTTTTAGCAAATTTATCAGGATGTTTGGTATAAATTACAACTAGCGCTCCTTCAAATTCAACATCTGTTAAATCAATACTAGGTGGTATCGATGCTCTTACTTTTCCTTTTGTTTCACGTAAAACATCATCTACTGTCATATTCTACCTTCTAAACTTTTATTAATAAAGCAAATATAAGTTGAATTAAATTAAAGAAATGTTTATATTATTATTTTTTAATTTATTTTATTCTTTTTTACCAAGTTTACTTAAACGTTTCTTAACTTCCTCTTGAGAGATTTGTTTAAATCCATCTTTTGTTATAACAGCAATATTTGTCATACCTCCAGATGCTGAATCACGACTTTTAGCAGCATGAATAGCTCTAACAGCAATATCAACACCTTCTTCAGCTGTTAATTCATCTCTATATAAATCCTCAAGAACACCAAATACATAAGGAGATCCAGACCCGCCTGAAGTATATTTATCAGGAATTGCGCCTCCTGCTGCATCAAGTGAGAATACATGTGGTCCTGTTTGATCAAAACCTACAAGTATTAATTGAACATAGTATGGATAAAATTTTCTTTGATTTAAAATATTTGACATAAGAGTTGCAG
>CAZVNH010000172.1:3973-4441 GCA_964628575.1 uncultured Thermoplasmatales archaeon
TTGCAGCACTTTGAACAGGCATTTTTGTGTCTCTTTTCAAGCGATACAAGTTTGCCTCTGCATTTAGATATCTTGCAAGAACCTGTAAATCTCCAACTAAACCTGCGGTTGCAAGCGCTAAATGTTCATCAATTTTATATAATTTTTTTGTTTCTTTATGAGCTATAAGGTGGCCCATAGTTGCTCGTGTCTCAGTAGCAATAACAACGGCGTCCTTGCATACTAGACCTAATGTAGTTGTTCCTGTCTTTTTAACATCTTCTTGTTCCATAATAACTCCTCAAAAATTGGGAAAAATGTATGTTAGAATAAAACAACCTTTATATATATTTTACGTAAATCATAAAATATTTATTGGGAAAATAAAGCAGCTACTTTATCAACTTGATCTTTATGAGATAAAACGGTAACTCTGTCCCCTGAAAATAATTGAACATTTTCCGTTGGAATTATAAATTTATGATCACG
>CAZVNH010000172.1:4451-6046 GCA_964628575.1 uncultured Thermoplasmatales archaeon
CCTATTTTTTTAATAGATTTACCTGAATGTTTTGAATTTTGTGGTATGGGCACACGAAAAATTTCTGCATGTTTACCAACATTCATATATTCCTCAACATTAGGATGTTTTATAGATTTATACAAATTCTCAGCCATAACAAAATTAGGGCTTCTCACCATCTTTACACCTTTTTCCATATACATAGGTTTACTTTCTTCCTGATTCACTACGGAAACTAGATGATTTACACCCTTATTTTTAGCAAGAGAAATAACCATAAGATTTGTTGCGTCATCGTTTGTTGTTGTAACAAGCACATCTGCTTTGTTTATCTCTGATTCATCAAGAGTTTCTTCTTGTGTTGCATCAGCATTAATTGCGATAGCATCATATTTACGTGCAATTTCCTCACAGCTAGCTTGATCTTTATCTATCACTATTACATTATGATTTCCATCTTTTAGGGCAAATTCTGTAAGCCGCTTACCTATACCGCCGGCTCCTACTATTACAATGTACATAATCTGTGCTCCTATCCAATTACACCTTTTAGCCAGGGTAAATTTTAATCATTATTAAAACTTTTGTTTGATTTAAGTATAAATAATTATATAGTAAATTGAGTTAAGCTAATTACTTAATTTATTAGGCTTTCTATTTAATTCAAATATGTTTTAATTTGACATGAAAATTATTTTTATATTTGAATAAAAGATTTAATAATAATTTAACATTAAAGCTTAATTTATAAACATTATTAAGCAATCGATGAAAAAAATTAATGTAAAAATTTAAAATTGAAAATCGTGATATAATTTATCAATAAGCATGCTATATGTTATCTATCATTGTTTTTTACTTTTCTAGCAAAATCCATAATTAATCTATCTTTTTCATCTTTTATATTAGGAGCAGCTAAATGACAATTATGGCATAATAATATACAATTTTCTATCTTATTATTTCCACCAAAAATTAATGGAATAATATGGTGAAATTCTCCTTTAAAACTATCATCAAAGTCGATATTGCATCTTTCACAACGATTTTTAGACCTTTGAATCACTTTTTTTCTTCACTATCTGTAGAAATTCCTTCTTCCTCTTTATTTAATTTCACTTCAGGTCTAATAAGAATATTTCTAACTGTTGTAGAATACCAATCACTTTTTTTATCTTTACGAGTATGCCTTGTTTCAATCTTGTTTTCATTTAAATAATTTGCAATTTCAGTATAACTTTTTCCTTCTTCTCGGAGTTTTTTCATTATATTAAGAACTTTTTGCTCCTCAGGATTTTCTAGGAGTCTTGTATTCTTTTTTCTATTTCCTATTAAGTCAGATTCGATTGTATATCCATAAGGAGCTTTACCAAACCATTCATTTTTCATTTTTTGTTTTACACCAACACGAATTTTTGAAGCAAGTTGCCCTCTGAAAAACTCACTAAAAGCTGCAAAATTTGTTAAAATAAATCTTCCTTGATCACTATATATATCAATATGTCTTAATGTATAAATATGTAATTTTACTCCATATGATAATAAATCATCCATGATGTTTAAAACATCTTTTGTTGATCTTGAGAACCTATCATTATCATAAGTGCAAATTC
>CAZVNH010000173.1:0-5894 GCA_964628575.1 uncultured Thermoplasmatales archaeon
GCACAATCGGATGTTGCTGGAGAGATAATCAATATAGGTGCAGGATCTCCAATACCAGCAGCATGATTATATATCAAATATTTTTGAAATTGTTTTACTTGACTATCAGTTAAAACAATTTCAGATAATTCTCCTATACCTGTATTAACTCCATACATAATTTCTTTGGCATCAATCTTTTTTTCGAGCATTGCTCTACATTTTTTAATTCTCTTAAGAGCATCGGGATGAAGTTTTATTTTTTCATTATATCTTGCAACTTGTACAATATTTTCAATTGTAAGATTATTACCCTTTATTATTAATGCCATATTATCAAATTCCGTAACATACATTGGTAAATAAAACTTAGTCAAAATACTATTTTTAAGAATTCGCCCTTAAATAACCAAAACTTATATATTACTTGTTTTTTTAGGGTCAACGAAATAATATGGTAATTGAAGAAACTGCGACCTCAATAAGTCAATGGATTACAGAAAGATTAGGATTATCTGATCCTTTGATTGGAGAATTAATTGTTTCTACAGTAATTTTTATAGCATTTATTATTTTAGGTTGGATTATTTCACATATTTTTGAACATTATTTTTTAAGATTTGCTAAAAAGACAAAAACGAAACTTGATGATGAAATAATAGCTAATGTAAAGAGACCAATTTATATACTTGTATTATTCTTTGGGTTATACTATTTTTTATGGAATCTCAGCATATTAGGTCAATATACAAATATATTATCAACTATTTTTTTATTAGTAGAGGTATTTCTTGTAGCATTTATTATTACGAGAATTACTAATGTATTAATTGCCTGGTATAAAGAAAGACAAGAAAAGAAAAAGAAGACCAGTCAGCATATATTGTACGTTTTTAGAGCAATTTTAAATGGAATTATTTATCTTATTGCATTTTTCGCCTTTCTTGCAATAAGAGGGATTGATTTAACAGGTCTTGCAATTGGGGGTGCTGCAACAGCATTAATAATTGGATTTGCTTTGCAACATGTTCTAAGTGATTTTTTTAGTGCATTTTCAATTTATTTTGATAGACCATTTGAAATAGGTGATTTCATTGTTGTAGGTGAATTTTCAGGAACAGTTACAAAAATTGGAATGAAATCTACCAGATTGCAACTATTGCAAGGAGAAGAATTAATTCTTGCAAATAAAGAATTAACTGTTGCAAGTGTAAGAAATTTTAAAAAAATGAAAAGAAGAAGAATTACTTTTTCATTTGGTGTTACTTATGGCACTCCTCTAAAGAAACTTAAAAAAATACCAGATATACTTAAAGAAATAGTTGATCCAGAAAAAATCGAAAATTTATACAAATTAGACAGAGTTCATTTCACAGAATTTGGAGATTTTAGCCTTAATTTTGAAGTTGTATATTATATGAAAACACAAGATTATGTTAAATATCGAGACACTCAACAAGAAATTAATTTTAGGATTAAAGAAGCTTTTGAAAAAGAAGGAATTGAGATGGCTTTCCCAACTCAAACTATATTCTTAAATAAATAATTAAATATGAGCTAATTTAGACAATAAATTAATACTATTTGTAGATTTAAAAACCTTGTTAGGATTTATCATTCTTATAATATTATTTATTCTATACACAGCAAGTCCAATTAACTCCCATTTATAAAAATATTTATACATAATTCTTGAATATTTCCTTGGGTATCCATAAGCAATACACCGTCCAGCGACATCTCCACTAATTAATGCTCTATATATACCTTGTCCGTTTAATGAAAAAGCTCCTACACCTGCGTCTCCTACAAATAAAATATTGTTATAACTTAATGGTTTTTGAAATCCGCTAGGAATCAATCCACCTGTAATATAATTAATTTTTCCTTTAATATTTTGTTCTTCTTTGAATTTTTCAAGCATTTCTTTAAGATTATAATTAAATCTCTTTGCAAATCCTAATCCTACATTAACCTCATTTTTATCTGGATTTCTTGGGAAGATCCAATAATAGCCTAATCCTCCAATAAAATAAATTTTGATTGTATCAGATGTAAAACAATTTGAATCTTCAATTGTTTGTTGATATGTTATTCCTTTGATTCCTTTATTTAAACCTAACTCTTTTTTGATAGTGCTAGGACAACCTGAAGCATCAATGATATAATCCCCGTCTAAATCATTACAACTTCTTATTTTATCATTTGTACTAATAATAACTCCGTGTTTCTTAGCATCTACTTCTAATTGATGGATGAATTCTGGTCTGTTTAACATATAACCAGTAACTCGGTTTCTTTGAATAACATGTTTTTCTTGTCCGATATATATTTCTCCTTTTTTTATTACATTGAAAATACTTTTATCAGAGGGCATCCATTTATTCCAAGCAGGTAGAACAGAATGGGCCTCACCACATCTTCTGCCTTCATGGTTATAACCAATTTTTTTATATTTCTCATGAACAACTACTTGTATTTTTTTATTTTTTTCTCTAATTGACATTGCTGCAGCTAAACCACTTATGCTTCCGCCTACAATATCTATTTTTATAACTAACACCTATGTTATTTGGTATTTAATTAATAAATTTCTAATAATTAACTTTTTTTAATTTTACAATTATTCTAACATTTTAACATTAATATTATTATTAATATCAATAATAGCTCCTTCTCCTCTTTTACCCATACTACAATTTACAACAATTGTTTCAGAAATTTTACTAATCCCAGGATCTTCATGGATATGTCCGCATAATACAAGAATTGGTTTATATTTTTCAATAATATTCCTTAATTCAATACTTCCTCCAAAGATTCCAATAAAAATTTTATCTTTGGTTTTATATGGTGGTATATGTGATACTAATATTGTTTTACCTGTGAAAAATTTTTCATCATCAAGTTTTTCAATTTGATTATCATCTATACCATTTGTACCAACAAATTGATAATCATTTTTTTTAATTTTATTTAACTCAAGAAAAATTGCTTTACTATCATTAATTCCCTTAATAACATCAGGAGTATCGATATTTCCGGTTATTGCTAATGTTTCAATAGGTATTTGATCTAAAAAATTCTTTGCAACTTCTCCTGGTCCAAACTGGGTAACATCTCCACAGATTACTACAATATCAGGTTTATATTTCTCTATATTATTCAATACAATATTCAATCTATATTGAGAACCGTGTAAATCAGCAACTGCAAGTATTTTCATATTAATCACGATTATATTTTTTATGTTGGAGTTATTGGATCTTCGTATATCGATCTAAGATAATCAAATTTTTCTTCAAATAGCTCTGCTTGTTTTTGAATAATAATTTCTGCCTCGTTGATATTCATATCTTTTACTTCCTCTGCATAGCTTACAAAACGACCAATCCATAGAGTTTTTAAAGTATCAAGAAGTAGATATTTATCAGATTCAGTAGCTGCATGTTTCCATACTGCAGCATAATTATATACAATTTCAGCCCAAATGTCTGAGTCAAAATTTTCTTCATTATTTATAATTTTTTCAAGATCGATTACTATACTATTGGGAAGAAATTGTTTTAATGTATTTTTTGATGAGGAATATTCGGATATAAATGTTTTTTTCATTTTTGAAATATTCACTCTCACAGGTATTGGTTTTTGGCTAAAGCTTTCTCTATAATATTTACTTCGCCATCTATGAGGACGAGATCGCCAATATTCCTCATAATATTTTGCAAGTTCAAACATACTACCTGTTACTTTTCTAAACATTGGTATTAAAAATTTTTCTGGTTCTAGATAATGAGTTGTTGATTCATGTATCTTCAATGAAAAAAGACCTTCTTTTACATACATACCCTCAGCTGCAGCAACAGTTAATATGAAAATATCAACACCAAAATCAGGTGGAAACAACGGATGGTTCCTAAGAAGATTATAAAGATTTTTAGATAAGGCATACTCTCCTGCTATTGGTTGTCTAATATCAATTCCATAAAGTGCTCTTGTAAAAGGATAAACAAGATTATTTGTTATTACTCCATCATTTTTATCTCTAATATAATATGGTACTGTTAAATCTGCCCTACCATATACTATTGGATTTGCAATTGTTTGAATCCATCCAGGTTTCACACTTAATAAATCTCCATCCATTAAAATTACACTTTTAGCATCGGATTTATGTGCTATTTCAAAGATAGTCATTACACCAGCACCTTTACCTGCATTTGTTAAATCATTTGTAACAATTTTTGTAATAGAATTATATGGTTGAAATAAATCTATAGCTTCATCAGTTTGATCAGAAGATTCTGCAACACTTACAACTATTGCCTTTTTATAATCTGGAAAATATCTATAAAGACCTTCGTTAATAACATTTAAAACATTTAAAACAGTTGTTTCAACATTTTTACATAAAACTCCTACCATAATATCTACAGGTTTGATTTTACTACATTTTTCAATAATCTCTTGTTTTAATTTTAAATCTTTATTCCATTCTTGATTCATTTATCTCTCCTCAATTCCCTAATTATTATTTATTATCCTCTAATACAATTTCAAGTAATTGTTCTCGTATTTTTCTTCTAGCTGATAGTGTACGAAGCCAATCTGGAATCCGAGTTCCTACTGGTTTTCTGAGATAACTGGTTCCAGCATTCATTATCTGTTGACTAAATTTTTCAACCATAGTTTCTTCTAGATGACGCTCATAATTTAGATTATTAAAATGTGCATCTGCATGATATTTTCTAATGCTATCGCGAGCATGTCTTACATATAAAACTCGTATTGAAATAAGACGCTCTTTTGTTATCTTAATATGATCTTCTTCAATTAAAACACGTAATAAAGTTTTGAGAATATCTCCTGTCATTTTCATTAAACCTTTCTCGCTAGTAGATCCTATTGATTGATGTTTATGATCATAAAAACCAAGATCTGTTTGACAAATATTTTTTGATGCAACATTTCTATACATCTCTGACATAATACCTATCTCTATGCCCCAGTCCCCAGGGAGATCAACATCTCGTGCAAGATCACTAGTTAACGCAAATTCACCTGAAATTGGATATCTGAAAGCTCTTAGAAATCTTACAAAATTTGTCTCATAACCAATATTGTCTACAAAAGCTCTTAATAAAGGGTGTAAAAAGAGTCGAAATACACGGCCATATAATATCTTTTTTTCAAGATTTACACGAGCATAATAACCTTTATTAAATTTAAAATCTAGTTCTGGTTCAACAATAGGATATAGAAGTTTTGTTGGAATCATTTCATTATAATGTAAAACATCTGCATCATGTAGTGCAAAACCATATGATTTTATACTAGCTATCCCCATAGCAAGCCAAACATCTCGACCTTTTCCACGATATTTTATAACATTTAAACCATCGCTTTTCAAGTCTATTAGTAATTTCTCGACCTTAGGGCCGTTACACCACATTATGATAGTTGGTATTTTTAATTCTTTAAAAAAACGTTTGACCTGATTAAATTCCTTTTCGTTTTTTGCAGCTAAAGGAATTACAACTTCGTTTAGATAAGTACATTTATTCAAATATTTTAGAATATTACCTAAAGCATTATTTTTTATCTCTCTATATAACATTGGCATTATTACAGAAACAGGTCTTTCATTTGAAGCTTCACTTACAGTTTTTAATAATTTCTTTTTATCAATACATAAATTATGTAATGTAGTTACTTCATCTTGTTTAATATCCATTAGATCACATCATGATTAAACATATTCCAATATTTTCCTTAAATCATCGGTAATAATATCTGCATATTTATTTACTTTATCAGATGTCTTATAAGCTATACCAAGACCTGCCCTTTTGATCATAGAAGTATCAACGACTCCATCTCCTATAGCAATAGTCTCTTCAATTGAAATATTTAAT
>CAZVNH010000174.1:0-5886 GCA_964628575.1 uncultured Thermoplasmatales archaeon
TAACAATACTCCAACTAACAGAATCACCATTAGAATCACTAATAGAAACACTCAAGGAAGAAAGACCAATAGAACCGTTAACAGAACCATTAAAAGGATCCTCACCAGATATAACAGGAGGAACATTAACAATAGGCTCGGATTCAGTAGTAAAACTAAAAACCTCAACAACAGGAGAATCAATACCATCATCAGCAGTAACAGTCCAAGAATAAGCAGTATCATAATCAAGACCAGAAACAGAACAAGACTTAACACCACCTAAACCAGAACCAGAACTACTACCAATATCAGGACTTGTAACAATACTCCAACTAACAGAATCACCATTAGAATCACTAATAGAAACACTCAAAGAAGAAAGACCAATAGAAACATCCTGAGAAGCATCATTTGGATTTTCACTAGAAATCTCAGGTGGAACATTAACAACTGGTTCTGACTCAGTAGTAAAACTAAAAACCTCAACAACAGGAGGATTAATGTTATCTTCTACTGTAACAGTCCAAGAATAAGTTGTATCATAATCAAGATCTGAAACAGGACATGTTAGAATACAATTTGGTTCTGCACCGCAAATATAATTACTACCAATATCAGGATTTGTAACAATACTCCAACATATTTGATCACCATCTGGATCAACAGCAGATACACTTAGAACTGACGTACTTATAGGAATATCATTAGAATCATCAGAAGGATTCTCATCATCAGATATTACTGGAGGAGCATTTTGCTCTTCATAAGTAATTTCAAGAACTGGTTCATTACCTAATGAATCAGCAGAATGAAATATTACAAATTCTTGTGTTCTTATATTAGAATCTGGAGGAATTCCTGAAATATCCCTATTACTTATTAGTACAAGTTTTGTATAACCATTTTTATTTATCCAACTAATACCATTTGAATTTAATTGAATAGAAATTTCTTCATTATCACCACTATATTGGAATGAGCTCCATGAACCACCATTTCCATTATAATTTTCTAAATTATAATCATCATCTTGAAGAGGCATATTAGGATGTCCAGATTTTCCATTCATAACAACAATGTTAAAATCATTAGTTGAGCAATCTTTCATCGTTGTTAACTTTAAATTAGCAGATGTTATAGAAACATCATCAGGAATACTATTGGTATTAAAAAATAGAAAACCTCGATAGATTATATATCCTACTTTTATTATATCTGCACCACCTGAGCTTGATCCAAGATCTGATCCAAATCCTTGTCCAATTCTTACTTCATTTGTATCTGATATTATTGATCCTGTATTAGAATCATGAATTTCGTTATAAGATTCTCCAAATCCAGTGATATATCCATCAGTATTAGATCCTATAATAGGAATCGTTGTATCTGCAGATGCATTACTAATTAATACTACATTCAAAATTGATAGAACAAGTATCAATAATATACTTGTTGATATTCTTTTTTTAGTTATTTGGGAGTTAAACATTTTCATCCTTTCCTCACCGCCTATTTTAAGTTATACTCTATAAATCATTATATTTAAACATTTCTTGTTATTATGTCAAAAAGAGGGAATATCAAAAGGGAGAAAAATCATTTTTTAGAAGATTTTTTTATTTTCTTAGCTTCAGCCTTTACTTTTTTCTTTTCAGCTTTTAATTCTTCTTTTTTTATCTTGACATCTATTTCAGATTGATTTGACTTATCAGATACAACTTTTAATTCTATTGAATTCTGTTCAATGCCAATACCACTTCTATATTTATAAGTATAAAACAATGAAATCAATGTATAAATAAAAAATCCGATTCCTATGGGAAGGATTATGATATCAGGAATATTAGAAATATCAGATATTTCAAGAAAAATCCTTAAAGCTAAAACCAATGATAATAAAATACTACCGGCCCATGCATGGTGACGTGCTATGTCATATTTTCTCTTATAATCTTTTAAATCCTTGTTCATAAATCATCACAAGAATTCAATACCTTCGGGAAGTTCTTTTAAATATTTTCTGAAACCATTCGGCCATTTATCAGGATTTAGACCTTTTTGTGCAAGAAATGCTGTTGTCCATCGCTCAAGACCAATTCCCGAGCACCCACTCCATAGGATACTTTTTTGCGCTTTTATATTAAATGTTTTAATATATTTATCTCCAAGAATGCTAAGATTCTGAAATTCAAGCCATTCTGATTTTTTACGATCACCACGATACGGCATATATGCCTCAAAATCAATGGTTCCGGTATCAAGTGTTTCTTCATTGCTGATTTTTCCTGCCTGCTGCATATACCAGGGTGTTACCCATGCCATACGCCATTCAAGATTAAAAATATTATTAAACACATGTTTGTATCTTTCAAGAAGTTTCTCTCTAAGTTTTAGAAGTTGTTCACGAGTACCAATATATACAGGTTCAATTCTATGAAATTCATCAACACGCTCGATTCCATGTCGTCCACCTGACTCATAGCGACCTGAAACAGCTGTTTTATCATATAATAAAACTGGTAATGATCTTTCAGAAATAGTCTTACCTTTCAAAGACCAATATATCATAGGACACTGTGCGTAACAGATACCAGCATTTGGTTTACCAAGGTTCTTTGATAATTCATCGATATCAATTTCTCTTGTGATTTTTACTAAATCAATAAACCTTTCCCATTTTTGGACATCTCGAGATGCAGGTTCAACAACATAGTAAAATTCTCCAGGCATTCCTTCCATATGACCAGTTTTTAACCATATATTAAAAGGAATAATCTGAGATTCAATAACCTCGTTGAATTTTAGTGGTTTTAAAACCTCTTCAATTGCTATTTTTTCCATGGTTTTCATAATAGCTGTTATCTGAGATCTGTAGAACCATTTACCTTTTGTTGGACCTTGCTGAAGCCAATCAAGACGTGTCATTTCTTCTGTTGGATCTTTTCTCCAAACAGATTTTTTCTCACCTGATTCCCATATAAGTTTCCAAAACTCTGATTTACCCTCGTAATACTGATTATTGACCTTTTCTTTAACACGATTTATCATACGATCGATATAATTATTGCGAAGGAATTCTTCATCTATATCTTTCAAAATAATTGTAGCATTTTTTTCTTTAAATTTTACCTCTGCAAATGGAATTGTAACATTTTTCAAAGGTTTTTTTTCAAGCACAAAATCAATTGAATAACTAGGTATTTTTATCTCCCTAACACCTAAATGAAATTTTTTTCCAAACTCTTTACTAAGGGAATTTTTAATCTGTAAAAGTACGTTATGAGGTCTAAATGCTCCTTCAGAAACTAGATTAAATGAAACATTATTTTTTTCAATATTAACATTTTCAATATTTACAGTTTCATCTTTTTCTTGAAAAGTTTTTGTTAAATTTTTCAATAAATCATTTAATGATTTTTTAATTGATGAAACATCTTTGCTAAAATTAAAAATCGTTTTTAAATCAAATCTCATAATAAAAACCAGGATAAACTATTTACATTTAATCTTTATCTAAAACCTTTTCTGCAACAGATATACAAGCAAGGTAGTCATCAATAGTATGAAGAAGGCTTGTCACAGATTTACTTTCAATATGAGCGGTTAATGTGTTATCTAATGCACTGGAGTCAACAAAATCAAAATCATCAACTTTAATTGATTTCAAAACCGCTTTAGTTCTTTCAGAATCATCAAATTCGATAACTAAATCACATTCTATTCTCATTGGATCATATCTTTAATTGTTTACAGATTATTTCATCAACTATTTTTAAGAATTCTGATTCTTTTTTTGAATCAATTGTGGCACCAGATGCAATTGCATGGCCACCACCATGACCACCTAGTTTTATGGATGCTTCTTTCATAGCCAAACCAAGATCTAAACCCTTTTTGACAAGATGTTGATTTCCCCGACAGGATACATGGATTTCATCATCTTTTTTGACAATAGATATCAAAGGCTTTTCTATATCTAAGAGATAATTTGTAGCAATTCCACCAATCACTCCACCCAGTGATGAATTATTAGAATAAAAATATCTATAGCTTTTTTTTTCCTTAAAACCATCTTTTTCAAGTCGAATTAATTCATTTAATATTTTCTGTTTGTATTCTTTTTCAAATTCTACTGCTTCTTTAAAGGCTTCTTTATCTCCCATTGCTGTTATCAAACCTAAACCTCGGTTTCCTCCTTTTCCACATGCATCAAGTAAATCAGCAAAACGCTCAAATTCCTGAGTTATAGACTCTGAATTATATCTTGGTCTAATTATTGTGTCAATTATGTTTTTTTCACATCCTTTCTTTAAAAGAATTAATATTAGAAACGATTGAATTTGCTTTAATTTATCTTTATCAAGATCCTTTATTTTTGTATCTTTTGTTATATGAAGTTTTTTCAATAAATCGATAATATTATCTTTATTTCCTGAAATATAGGAGTAATATGGGTCTATTGAATAGTATAAAGCATTATAAACAGAATCGCCATAGATTTTTATTTTAGTATATTGTCTTATTAATCCTTTTTCTAATGATTCTTCAATGATTTTTTTATTATATCCTTTAAAACCTCCGATATATTGTTTGTCACCAATAGCGCCAATCAATGCTAGTGAAACTAAATCTTCATTTTTTGGATTTATTGCTTTTGCAAGATTGTAAACAAGAGTTGATCCGCATCCTTCATAGTTTCCATTAATCCCGCAGAGATTTGCATTTATTTGAAGCACGTTTTCTGATGGATTTTCCTTTAAGACTTGATGATGATCAATAATTATAATTTTTGATTCAATTCTTTCAATTGTATCTATTTGACCGCTACCCATGTCACAGAAAATAATTACATCATTTTTTTCTTTTGAAATTCTTTCAAGTCCTTTATCAAAAGGATTACGCATAAGAGAAGTATGAATATCATATCCTTCATTATAAAGAGCTTTACTGATAATTGCAGCAGAACAAATCCCATCTGCATCATAATGAGAAATAACTCTAATTCGAGATCCCTTAGGAAAAGAGACAATTAATTTCGCTGCTTTTTTACAAAGCTCATTTAAATTATTATTCATAATTTTAAGTGATATACTACCATTTTTTTGATACTCTAATTGATATATAAAAATAATATTTAATGTTTAATCAAACATTAATTTTGCTTGCTCAGGACTGTATTTCCATCCTTCCGGAAGTATGCTATTATTATGATAATATTTTGTCAATCTTCTAATTTTAGACTCAGTAAGTTGAAGGTTTCTTTTGTTTTTTAAATCTTTTTTATGAATATCTAGATGTTTTCTAAGCTGTAGAGCTGTACTAATAAGATTCCTTAAATCCTCAGGTATCTCTGGTTTTAAATTGTTTGTTTCAATTATTTTAGATATTGTTTTTCCTGTTGCAAGTTTTACATCTGGAATAGCAAATTGATCTCTTAAAACGATTCCGATTTCACTAGTTGATCTTCCTGCTTTTGCTAAATCTATTACATGTGATTCTACTTCTCTGGGATTTAGACTACTCCATTCTGGTGGTTTTTTACGACCAACTGGATGAGTCGAACCTGACTTGCCTTTTCTTCTTGCATGCATTCGTGCCATAGTCTTTTTACTCCAACTTACTCATAAGAGTAACACCAGAATAAGCTTTTAATATATAAAATTAAAGGAAGAGTAATTGAGGATTTTTGTAGTTTTATATATTTAAAAAATGTTGAAATAACTGGTAAATAGCTGGAAAGTTTTGTAAATATAAACTTGGAACCTGTTTTGCTAATGATGTTTTCAAATAAACAGCTACAACTGCTGAGTCATTTGGATCATCTTTACTTTGAATTTTTATTTGTCCTGTAAATTCTTTATTTTTTTCATTAGGTACTTTTATTGATACCTCAACATTATATTC
>CAZVNH010000175.1:0-5866 GCA_964628575.1 uncultured Thermoplasmatales archaeon
TGATATAACAATTGAAGAGATATATGAGAATTTAGAGCTTTATCCATCTGAGCCATATACAATAAACATGGGTGCAGGTCTAGATGGAGAAGAGCACGTCTTATATCTTAATATCAAGTGTTACTCACAATATAAGGCATCTGAAGATAAGATTTTTATTCCAAATGAAATAAAGATTGATATTGATTATAATCCTCAATCCGAACCTCTTTTCAATAATAATGTATATGATTTATTGATTATTACTCATGAAAAATTCAAAGACGATCTACAGCCATTAGTGACCCATAAAAATAATATTGGAATTAAAACAATAATGACAACTGTTGATGAAATATATCCAGCTTATGAAGGAATAGCTGATTGGGAAGATATCAAACTATACATACTAGATGCAATTAAAAACTGGGGGATTACATATGTTCTACTTGCTGGGGGTCATGTAGGACAAACTAATGAATGGTATGTACCAGATTTCAGAAGTAATAACTATGATGATAATGGCATAGGTGATATGGATAAAACATATTCATGTGATCTTTATTACTCAGATGTTTTTTATACCGATAAATATGGTAAACCAATTTTTGATGACTGGGATACCAATGGTAATGGTATACCTGGAGAAGGTCCATACTATGATAGCTATGATTTGCCAGATTTTTATCCAGATGTATATGTTGGAAGAATCCCACTTCGATACTCCTGGGAAGCACCTATTATGGTAAATAAAATAATAGATTACGAAAATAATGCAAATCCATCTTGGTTTAAAAAAGCAGTAGTTGTAGGTGGAGATACAAGCCCGAAGGAGCGATATCCAAATGATGCTGAAATAGGCATATACGAAGGAGAATTAACCTGTGACCATACTGCAGAATACTTGGAAGATATCGGTTTTGAGATTACTAAATGTTATACCTCAGATAACGGTGATGTAAAGGTTGATGATGACAGTGTTGTAGCATCTGTTATAAGCAATGGATGCGGATGGGTTAATATGCAGATGCATGCCAATCCTGCTGTTGGTGGTAACCATGTGATGGATACTAATGCCTTTATATATTTCTACACTATTTTAAATATAAAGGATTTCAACAATGCTAATATGCTTCCATTTATGGTAAACGATGGATGTCATAACGCACAGTTTGATGTAACGATGCAGGATATCATAGATAATGGTGGTATAAATTATCCAGCTTTTTCATGGCTTGAATGGGTTCCTGAGGATGGCTCCTCATGGCTTTTACATGAACAAGGTGGAGGCGCAATTGGTGTAATTGGAAATACTGCTCTTGGATATGGATATTTAAACGAGAATTATGATCAAGGCCTTGGCGGATGGATTATGCCAAGATTTGCTCAAGCATATGCTGTACAAGGAAGAGAATATACAGGAAGTATATGGGGTCAAACAATAACTGATTATATTAATAATTTCGATGTTATAATGGATGATGTTGATAGAAAAACCATTGAAGAGAGAGCTTTACTTGGTGATCCTAGCCTAAAACTTGGAGGTATAGGAATGGCAACCCTTGACTCAGATGTCGATGAAGAAAACGATTATGACACAACATCAAGTTTTTCTATTGATGCACCTGTCTGGGAAAAAGGAATGAAATGGACATACGATATAGATAATATAGATATCAGCTTTTCAGAAATAGATGGACGAGCAATTGATATAAAATTAAACACTGAAGACCTTAAACTTAACGTTGTCGATGTTAAATCAAATTATTATATAACAGAATTCTCAACCAATAACGCCAATATTGATCTAGTTTTAGACTTTGATTATTACATGGAAGATAAAGAACCAATTAGTACATCATTGAAACTTAAAAATGTTGATATAACTGGAGAGATAACCTTTAATAAAACAGATCTTGCAATAAAAAACGTTGATGTAAATTTAAACCTTGATCTCATTGAAAATCTTGATGGTCTTCCAATCGATTTAGATCTAAGTACATTGATTACAAAACTTTTATCATTTATCAAACTACCTGTTGATATCAATATTCAAGCTGAATTCAATCCCGCATATGCAATATTTGATTTCCCACTTGAGACCGGAAAAACATGGGGTCTTCCTGCTACAAATATGACACTTGATATAGGTGGCAAGATTGATTCGATATGGTTAAGAATAATCAATATTCTAAATAAGATTCTCAACTTTATTCCACCACAATTTGCTAAATATTTACCAGTAATAGACATAGCTGAGATTCTTGAAGACTTTGGTATGCCATCCCAGATACAAACAGATTTACCTGAACTGGATAAAATGCTTAGAAAACCAATCTTTGAATCAGCTTCTGAGAAAATAATCAATGTTCCAGCAGGATCATATAATACCTATCAACTAATGTTTATACAAGGATTAGGTGAACTATATTATTCACCAGATGTAAATAACTTTGTGAAGATATACGTTCCAATAAACGACTTTATACCAATATTCCAAAATATCGATATGAGTCTTAAAAGTACAAACCAATAGAGACAATCGAGTCTTACTAAATCAATAAATGATGAAGGTAAAACAAAGGATAAGCTATTCAAAAATAAATCTTCATTAGTGGGGGAAGATTTTATAAGAAGTAGATGATCCCATGTCTACCAACATCATTTTAATCTTATTAAAAATCTAATATATATAAGTTATGTTTCAAATCGGAACATTATTCTAGATCTAAATAATGATAAAAAAACAAAATAGAGAAAAATTATTTTCTATATGATAATAATTTTTTTCGAGTATAAGCAAGCAGTCCATTGGCTTTGCGAATAGCAAGTATTTCCTCTGGAAGTTTTGGAAATGTATATGTTTCACCGTCTATAGTAATTCTACCTGCATCTAAATCAAGAGTAAATCTTGAATCTTTTTTATATGCATTAACTGCTTCAGGACATACTATGAGAATAAGGCCTTGATTTATTGCTGCACGGTAAAAAATACGAGCAAAGCTTTCAGCAACTATTGCTTTAATTCCTACTGCTTTAAAGCCGATAACTGGTTGCTCACGCGAGCTTCCGCATCCAAAATTTTTTCCTGCAATAATAATATCACCTTCTTTAACGTTTTTAGAAAAAGAAGGATCAAGATCCTCTAATAGATGAGAAATAATTTCTTCAGCAATGCTACAAGTATATACATATTTACCTGGAAAAAGCATATCTGTATCAATATTATCATTATATCTCCAAATCTTCATTTTTTCATCAACTCCCTTGGATCTGTAATTTTACCATAAATCGATGAAGCTGCAACAGTCGCAGGACTTGCTAGATAGATTTCTGCTTCCTTGCATCCCATTCGTCCTTTAAAGTTACGATTTGCAGTGCTAAGACAGCGTTCATTTGGAGCTAAAACTCCCTGATGCGCGCCAAGACATGGACCACAACCAGGTGGAAGAACTACACCTCCTGATTCAATAAATGTTTCAATAATACCCTCTTTAAGTATCTCAAGATATATCTTTTTTGATGCAGGAAGGATAAGTAATCTTACATTTGGATTTACTTTTTTACCATGAATTATTTTAGCTGCAATCCTGAAATCAGATAATCTACCATTTGTACAAGTACCAATTAGACATTGTTGGATTTCAAGGTCTTTTATATCAGAAACAGGTTTAACATTATCAACAGTATGAGGACAAGCAACCATAGGAACAATATCTGAAAGATCATAATCTAACTCTTGAATATTTGTTGCATCCTTGTCTGGATAAATAGGAGCGTAAGATGACTCTGTAATACCTATAGAATTGAGATATTTTTTTGTTACATCATCAACAAAAAATACAGAGTTTTTTGCACCCATTTCAACTCCCATATTACAAATAGTAAAACGATCTTCAATTGTAAACTGACCTACATCACCATGATATTCAACAGAGCAGTAATTAGCACCTGATGAAGAGATATCACATATAATTTTCAAAATTAAATCCTTTGCATACACACCTTTTTGAAGTTTTCCATTTAGATTAATTTTAATGCTATTAGGAACCTTTAACCATGTTTCACCAGTTAGAAGTAAAGAGGCAGCTTCTGTTCTATCAATACCTGATGAAAAAGCTCCAACAGCACCATAAGAGCAGGTATGTGAATCACTACCAAGTAAAAGAGTACTAGGCAAGGCAAGACCTTTTTCAACAACTATCTGATGACATATTCCAAAACCTACATCAAAAAAATTCTTGATTTTATGCTCTTTTACAAATTCTCTAATATTTTTATGATTACTCGCTGTTTTTTCAGATGCCGCAGGTATTACATGATCAAGTACAATAATTGGAAAATCTTTAGAAATAATACCATATTTCTTAAGCTCAGGTTTAATTTTCTGTATTACAGCAGCAGTATTATCATGGGTTAAAAGATGATCAGGTCTGACAGTTACTATTTGATTAGTAACCACCTCTTTATTATTTGAATATTTGGCAAGAATTTTTTCTGCATAGGTCATATCCATTTTAATCAGCCCTCCAGTTTTTATTACTAATAAAGAAACAGTAATTAAACACCGGTATCTACTTTTCCTGTTTAAATTTTATTAATAAGAAAATGATATTTTATCCAACTTGACAAAATAATAAGAAAAATATAAGTTATAGTATGTATATATAAGTAAACAGAGGGTGAATTTGGAGAGATGAAAATACGAATTATTTCTAAAAATAATTCTGCATTAGCTGGAGTAATAGAAGCTCTTTTATTAATTGCCCTGATATCTGTCATTTTAGCAACAATTCAAATCTATTATATTCCAGAAATAATGAAAGAAAAAGAAACAGATCATATGAGAGAAATTGTAAACCAATTCTCAAATCTTAAATCATATATTGAAATTCAATCAATGATGGGAGTTACTCAATCAGATACTCCAATTGCTTATTCACCGATTTCTTCACCTATAACATTAGGTAATTTTGGACTTCCTTATTTTGTTACCTCTTTTGCAGCAGGTGAAGTTCGTATTATTGATAAAGACTTAGTAGATACCAGTAATAGTTTAATAGATTTAGATCCACCTCCTCTTGATTTCCTAAATGGAATACCACTTACCTCGATAAAATATACTGCAGATAATGCATATATTGAAGATCGCACGTATATTCTTGAAGGTGGTTGTATTATATTAAATCAAAGAGATGGAGATGTATTAAGAGTTCTTCCTCCAATATCTGTTGAAAATAACACACCAAGAATAAAAATAAATTATAATCTTCCATTGATGGTTAGCAAACCTGGAAAAAATAGAAGCGGTGTTGCTGTAGAAACTAGTTATATCAGAACAAATTATTCAAAACATTATACCTATGATTATGATGGTATAAACTATATTCATATATATTCAGAATATTTAAGTTCCTGGAACGAAACTCTTATAAAAGATGATACAGGTCTATTGTGGGAATATTACAATAACGGATATATAAATGTTCAATATGATAATGACGATTCTCCTACTCGTATAGAAATTACTCCTGCTCCAACATATTATTTAGATGTAGAATTTACAATAATTCAGATTGAAGCTCAAATAGGACCTGGATATGTAGGATAGGATAATTTAAGATATGAAAATAATAAAGTTTTTTATTTGTAATAATATATAGTCGAAAGAATACTTGACAAATAATAAAATATGAGAGTTAATATAATGGAAGGCGAACAAGACACTCCAGATAGTGAAAAAATTCTAAAAACATCTATTTCTGGATTTGATGATTTATTCACAGAAAAAGGAATTCCAAAAGGAAATTCAGTTCTTGTAGCCGGAGGACCAGGAGCAGGTAAAAGCACATTAATCAAAATGCTATGCTGTCTTATGCTTCCTACC
>CAZVNH010000176.1:0-5847 GCA_964628575.1 uncultured Thermoplasmatales archaeon
GTACATACGTCCCATACTACAAAAGCTCCAATTCCAATCCAAAAACTATTTGCCGCTAAAAAATAATCGCCGTAGGATCCAGAAATCCAAAGAGGAAAACCCAGAGCACCTAAATTCGCATCTCCATATGTATCTATATGTGCTTCACCTTTGACTATTCCTGCAGTAATATAAGTATTCGATAGACCAAGATCATCAAGTATTTCTTTTATATCTTCAGAGTTAATAGTATCTTTTTGGTTTAATCTTTCAACTATTTTTTCAACAATTAATCTATATTCCTCATCTTCTATTTCTGTCAATGCTTTCTTTAATCGTGGAAGCATATTTTTTGTTAGCTTTATATTGTCACAGACATTTAGATTGTTTTCCTCTATAGAACATGTTTTTTCTTCTTCGTTTTCATTTATCTTTTTGTTTTCTGTTTTTGTAATCTCTAAGGCAGGTATTGCAGAAGATGCAATTAATAAAGTTGTTAATACAATAGCTCCAATTATAATTTTTATTTTTTTCATTTTATTCACCTCTTATATTTTTAATAGATTGATTCTTCTTACTATATTAATTTTATAGAACAAAAATGGGCAACTAAAAAAAGGAAATGTCATTTTTTCATAAAGACTTCTCCCAAACATTTTATCTTATATTACATATATTATATTTAACATTAATGTAATAAAATAGTTATTTATAAGAAAAAATGTATAAATAATAATAAAATGATATAAAATGTAGTAAAATAAGAATTTCTATATCATTCTTTCGATAAGCTTATTTATCTCTTTACCGCGATAACCAAGTGATCCTTTGTTTATAAAAGCTTTTTTTACACCTTTAAAGCCATTCTTTGGAGGATTAAGTCTGAATATTGGTTTAACACTGGGTATTTCTTTATATCTAAGTTTATTATTAATTATTGCCTGTGTAAGTTTATCAAGATCTGTATATGATGTAGATGATTTTATATAATCTTCAGTTATTTTTTTATCTCCAACAAGCTTTCCTCTCATAGTTATAAGTTTAGTAAGAATTTCTTTGTCAATTTCACCCCAGGTGATGTAGTCCTTAGCTGTCTGAAGCATACCTTTTGTACTAGATGACTCATCAACTAATGTACAATGATTAACTCTTGTAAGATTAAGTAGATCTAGAGTTTTTTTGATATCTGGCTTGATATTTACTGTTCCTCGTATTCTAACTGCTGCATAGGTCATTTTTTCTCCTCCTTAGGCTGAGGTTTTTTCTCTTCTTTTTCTGGTTCAGTAATACTTTTTTCCTCAGGTTTTGTTTCTTCTATATTTCCTGATACAATTCCAACTTTTTTAATCTCAGCTGGCATGATTCTCATCTCAGCGTTTTGTTCTAATGCATTAAAAACTGCTTTTGCATAATTAACAGTTGTTTTTGTTTTTCCTCTGGTAAATGTCCAACAGTCTTTTACACCTGCTAGATTTAATATCTTTTTTGCAACACTACCTGTTGCAAGACCAATTCCTCTTGGAGCAGGTTTAAGCATTATTTCAACGCTACCGCTTTTTCCTTTAACTGCAAATGGAATGGTATGAGGTTTACCGCATCCGCATTCCCATGAGCCGCATCCTCGATTTATTTCAATGATATTTAGTTTTGCATTATCAATTGCTTTTCTAATACTAGTACCAACTTCCTTTCCTTTTGCTTGACCAAATCCAATAAAACCATTATTATTTCCAACTGCTACAGTTATTACAAATTTAACTCTTCGTCCTGAGTCAGTCATACGTTGAACCATGTTTACATCGATTACTTCATCATCTATTTCTGGAAGGAGGATATCAACAATTTCAGGTTCTCTTAGTGGAAGACCTGATTTTAATGCATCATTCATTGTTGTAATCTGGCTGCTTCTAATTAGTTTACCTAGTTTTGTCTTCGGCTCCCAATCTATTGTTTTTTGTTCACTTGTAACTCTTGGTTTTCTATTACTTCTTCTATTGCCTACTGCCATTATTTACCCCCGATTATTCTATTTTTAATGTCATCCACAATATTTGATATCTTTTCATCAAGATGTTTACCCATGATTCTATCATCATTTGGTATTTTTTCTTCTTTACAGGGACAATTTATTCCTGTATCAAGTACTCCTTTTAAGCTTGCAAAAACCTTGGCACCAGTTACAGGCATATTTCGACCTATATCTAAAACACACTCGTTTATTCCTTTTTCTTTAGCTCGAGTTCCTGCTAGAAGACCTGTTAGATATGCAGCAGGTGTTGTAGAGGTTGAATAATTCCATTTGTATTTAGTTGTAAGCTCTTTAGAGTTAGCAGATGCTAAGATATTATCGCCTGTCTCTTTATATTCAATGAATTGTACCTGTGTATTTTTTAATGACTTTCTTATAACAACTCTTGTTTTCCTTGATTTCAGAAGTCTAAGTCTTTTTCTATAATCTGTTATTCCTTCTCGTCTACGTCTAGGTTTTACTTGATATCTAGGTCCTTTCATTGTTTTTCCTCCTTGATTATTCCATCAGATATTAAATGTGTTTTAAGATGATGTTTACTTCTAAACTCTCCTCCTTTTGCCTTCATATAGTATTTACGGTAGGTTGATGGATTTATTTGTTTTTCTTCTCTTAATGATCTAAGATAAGTTCTAATCGGTCTAATTGTTTTTATCCATCTATCTTTTTTAGGGAGACGGGCATATTTTGCACCCTTTCTTGATCCATGGCCACGTCTTCGTCCTTTTTCTTTTTGTAATGCTGCATATTTCTTACGGCTATTTGATATTCCTTTTATCTGCCTGCTTTTGATTGCTTTACCATTTATTAGTACACGGATATCATCTTTTGTTACTGCTTTTGCTATCTCTTCAAGACGGTCATGATCCATCCATATTCTGTTGTATCCACATTTTAAAAGATCTGCAGCCATTCTTCGTTGATTCCTTAAATCAGTCATATATAATCCTCACAAATTAAGTATTCTTATATCCATTTCTTCTGCTTTTTTTTCTATATCAATGCGTTTTTTCGTTCCAACGGTACTTCCGATTCGTGCAGCCTGCGTCTTTGGATTAATTCTCTCAAGATCATTAACATTAAAAACCATTTTTTCTTCAAAACCTGATGAATGAAGCCCTCTGACTTCTTTTGGTCCTCGGAAACCAACTCGTACTTTACTAGGCCTGTATTTGAGATTAATCCTCATCTTTGAGGTTATTCCATCTGGCCGGCGCCAGTTCTTTGAAATTCTTTTATATCTAAACCATTCCTCTCTATAGAAGTTAGGTGTTCTATTTTTTATTTCCTTTCTTAAAATCAGTCTTTTTTTGATATCTTCTTTGAGTTCTGGTTTCTTCTTTATTTTTATTTCTTTTTCTTCCTCTTCTTTTTTTGTTTCTTTTACTTGTTTTTTAGGTTCTTCTTTTTTTGGTTTTATTTCCTCTTTTTTTTGTGGTTTTGGTTTATCAGCTGGTTTTTTATCAACCTTTTTAGATTCTGTTTTTTCTTTGAAATTATCAATTATATTCTTTGCAAGTTGTTCTGTTATACCATCGATTTCTTGGAGCTCTTCGATCTTTGCATCTTTAAGTTTATCAAGTGAAGTATATCCTTTTTTATATAGAGCTTCAGCCTTGGCTTTTCCAATTCCTTTTATCTTAGTAAACTCTTTAATGACATCATTTTTTGCCATGTTTATCGTTCTCCTTTGCTAATCCTGTACACTCCGTCTTGAAAAACACGGATATCTCTTTTTTTAACACGGGTTGCTCGTTCGATATTGGCAACTGTTTGTCCTACTTTTTCTTTGTCAATACCTGATACTTTTACGTTTTCTCCCTGTGGCTCAACTGTTACTCCTTCAAGTATTATCGCCTTTCTTGCAGATCTTTCACCTAAAAAATTCTGTATAATAAAATTGTTACCATCAACTGATGTTTTTATTGGAAAATGAGAAAAAACAGTTTTCATTCTATATTCAAAACCTTCGGTAACACCCTTTATCATGTTTTTTATATGTGCAATAAAGGTTCCAATTAATGCTTTCTCTTTTCTTCTAACATCTTTGCTATTAATTTCAATGTTATTATTTGAAATACTAATAGATATTTTAGGATGAGAAAAGGTTCTTTTAAGCTCTCCTTTCTCACCTTTTATTGTTAATTGATTATTTTCAAGAGTAGCTGTAACACCCTCAGGAATATTGATTTGTTCTTTTAATTCAGCAATTTTGGTCATATCTTGTACACCTCTTTAGTAAACATATGCTAAAAGTTTACCCCCTATACCGTTTTTTCTAGCTTCGTCTTGTGATACAATTCCTTTTGTAGTTGTAAGAATCAATAATCCAAAATGTTGAGCAGGTAGATATCTTGATTCCCATTTATCAAGCTCATCTCTTTTAATTGGATATCTAGGTTTTATAACACCACAGTTATTTATATTTCCATTTAATTTAACTTGAAATATGCCTGTTTTTCCATCATCGATACGCTCGTATTCACCGATATATCCTTTATCTTTTAACAGGTTTAGTACTCCTCCTATCAATTTTGAGGAAGGCTGAATATTACATTCTCCTTTACCTTTTATCTCAGCGTTTTTCATAGTTGAAAGCGCATTTGCAAGTGGATCATTTAACATATCTTTTAGCCTCCTATTTTATTGATATTTTTTAAAACCCATTTCTTCTGCTTTTTCTCTGAAACACTGTCTGCACATATGTAAGCCATAGGCTCTGATAAGCCCTCTTTTCCTGCCACATCTTTCACATCCTTTTTGTCTACCATAGGCTTTCTTTTTTTCCTTTATCTTCATTCTATGACCTCCACTTTATAGGTATCTGTAAAGAATTTTTTCGTTTCGTCTCTTGTAGGTCTATGTCTATGTGGAATATGCTTTGGAGCAATCCTTCTTTTTTTAACTCGAAATCCTGGTTTTTTCATTGTAATACATACATCCATTCCAAAAATACCTATATTTGGATCGTATTTTTGACTTTTAAAAAGTGTATGGTCAGGTACGCCAAAGGAAAGATTTCCTTGATCATCAAAAGAGTAATCCGCAATCTTATTTTCACGTGTGCTAAGAGCTTCCTTTAAAAAGGCATCTGCATCTTTTCCTCGTAATGTTACTTTACATCCAATTGGCATCTGTTTTCTAATAGCCCAATCTTTATTGGTTGTCTTAGAAAGGGTCTCTATTGGTTTATGATTTGTAAGGTTTTGAATAACGGTTTCAGCTTTTTTTAGTCTTTCACCTGCTTCTCCTACTCCTATATTTATTGTTATTTTTTCAATTCTTGGTGAAAATAGCTTTTGTTTTTGTTCAGGATCCATTTTAGGTTTTGTAGGTTTTTTAACTGTTTTGGTTTTTATCTTTGCTTCTGTTTTTACATCCTTTATTGGTTTTTTAGGTTCTTTTTTTACTGGTTTTGTTTTCTTTTTTGGTTCTGGCTCTGATTTTTTAGTAGGCATTAAATCTTCACCTCTACAAGTTCAATTATTGGTTTGTTTTTACCTATTGGAAAAACATATTCTTGAAGTGTTGAAAAATCGGTTTTTCCTTTCATTTTTGCAAGATTTGATTTTGATGATGCAATTGTTTCAATATCATCGATATTTGCGATTTCACCGATATGAGATCCACCAGTAATCATTGAAACAGTTCCTTTTTCAAATTTAAAAACATCACTGATTTCTTGATCTTTAAATTTGATTTTTAAAACGTCACCTGTTTTATATTCATCCTTTTTAACTATTTTATTTCGACCATCATGGAAATTTAGTTGAATCTGTTTTCCTTTTAGTATTGTTTTATTTTCAATTTGACATAGTTTCCATTCAGCATCTTTAGAT
>CAZVNH010000177.1:0-3981 GCA_964628575.1 uncultured Thermoplasmatales archaeon
GTTCTCTATATTTTGTATCTTTTCTTTTGTCGATTTCTTTCTTAAGACGATCCAGATATTGAGTATTTGTTTCGTTTTTTCCTTTTTTCATTATATTATTTAGTTTGTTAACAAAAATATCAGTAGCTTCATTTTTATCAGATTGTTTAACTTCAAGACTCATTATAAAATTATAAATCCAAATAAAATGATGCAATTCTTCAGTCCAAATCTTGTCGGATTTATCGTTCCAAGGATAATTCTTTACTAATGTTTTAAATAATCCTACAAATCGTTTTTGATATTCTTTATTAATCTTACAAAATTCTTTTAATTCATTACCTTCAACTGTATATGTATATGACTTCCATAAAGCATATCTTCGTGGATATCTATTAAGTTGTAAATCAAGTCGAACATCTTCAAATCTACCTACAGCATGTAAAAAATTTGAATTAGCAATAGATTTAGTTCTTTTTTTAGAGATGGCAGCTGAATCAATAGAAAATAATGCAAGACCTATAGAAATAATACCTAAGCCAAAAGATATCAAACTCATTTTTATTGCATCATCAAATTCAATAAATGATGTGAATACTGATAATAATCCTATTACAATAAAAATTGTCCCAATTATTACAAATATAAACCATATTTTTGCTAATCTTTCCAATATATTTTTCATATTTTTTTTCTCCCCAAACCATTCATCTCTAACTTCATCTACATCTGCATAGTTATTTTTCATAATTTTATCTAATAGATTCTTAGCCTTTTTTAAAGTAGGTCTTAAATCAAAAGCCAAAAAAGTAATAAAACCAAATAACCAAAATAACGGTAGAGAAATGATAATGCCATAAAATACTCCCAACGAAAATATAGCCAATAAAATTATTGAAAGCAGAATAAATAGTGATGATGCATAACCTATTAACCAGGCATGGCAATGATTTTTTTGCGATATCAAGAATTGTATCCAGTCTGTTAAACTAACAGGTTCTTGTGACATTTTCTCCCCAAAATAGTTTATAAAGAAACATCATAAGCATATAAAAAGAATTTGCAGAAAAAATATTTTATGTTTTTTCAAGAATTTCCTACTATGGAACCAAAAAAAGAACCTACTATTTCACCGATTAAAATCCCTGGAATCATATTTGTAAAAGTTGTTACATAATTTGTTATAAAATCACTTGTTTGGTTTATGTCATAATTTTGAGCACTTATCATAAATATCGCAAAGGGGACACCTAAAACTAATAACAAAACAATATCTGAGATTAATTTTGGTATATCGATATCAAAGAGTAATGTAGTTACGAAACCAATTATAGTCATAATGACTGAAGATATAAACAGAAATCCTATGTCCATAGAAATAGCCTTAAAATGCTTATAGTATAAAAAATTAATTTCAATTATTAAGATATTTTGAAGAAAATTACTTTTTTACTCTTTTAAGTTTTAAAATCCACGAAAAAAACTTTTTAATGTGTATTTTTGGAAGTAAGAACATTGGTAAAATTAAGATAATTAGCAAAAAGATAAGTAGAACATAAAGTGAATTCCCTTCAAAGTTTATGATTAAGTATATGAAACTGCTTAAACCAGCAGCAGCAACATAAATACAATATACTAAGAAAGGCAAAGTTTCTGGAGGAGCTCTCTCAAAGAGAGTTCTTAATTTTTGTTGTGATTCTTTTTTTGCCTCAGCAATTTCCATGTCTTCTATGGCTTTATTGACTCGCTCAATTTTTTGTATTTGATTTTCATTCAATGCAGTAATCTCTCTTTCAGATAGTTTTTTTCTAAATTCAGAGTCAGTTGCCATATATTTAGTTAAAAATATCATATTTAAGTAGTTTTTCTTCAGTAAATTTTTAAAGAAATATAAAACTGATAAAAATAGTAAATGTTTTACCGAGATTTACTTCTGTTGAATTGTGTGCCTCTCACCAGACCTTTTATGAAAAAAATGTGTTATGCTGATTTCTTTCGAAATAAAACATTTAACAAAAATAACCCTTAATTTTAAGATTTATTTTTTCTTTTTGATACTTGTGCCCCTCTCTTATTCAATAACTTCATTTTTTCATATAATTCCCACTCTTTAGAAGAAGTAGAATATGGAGGATTATTTAGAGATCTTTCAGCATTATGTAATGATAAAAAATCATTAATTAATATTGCTTGTTTTCTTTTTGCTATTAAATAAGGATATAATTTTGACAAAATCGCATTAATCATATAATGACTATCGATAGATATTCTATAGAGCTTTTTATGACCGCAGTAATTATTACTCCTCATAGTAATATTTGCAAATGGCAATATGTTTTGATGAACAAAGTCAATAATTTTTTTATCTGTATTAGAAATATATATCTTTGAATGAAAAGAACCACCCCATCTCTTGTCATATCCTAAATTAATATTTCCTTCGCCATCTAATATACCTGCTAAATATCCAATTAAAAACCCTCTTTTAAACTCTTCTTTGTTTTTATTGATAAACAATTTATCAAAGGTTGGAATTTTTTCAAGAATATTGTTTTCACGAATTTTTTTATGATATGTTCGTGGCAATAAGTTTCTTTTTTTGATAAGAAATCTTGCTCGATGATTTATTGATCTCCATGATCTATTTGGCAACAATTTTAATATTTCTTTCTTTGGTTTTTCATTCCAAATCTCAATAAGGATTTCATCTTCTTTTTCTGTCCAAAATGGTTTTTTCTTGGCAATACCTAAACGAGCAGCTTTACTCTGTATATTTCTCCAACTTCGTTTTGGCAATAATTCTATTAATTTTTTCTCCCTTTTTCCAGGAGGTAACTTTCTCCAATATTCAATAAGAATTTCTATTTCTTCATTAGTCCAATAAATAGCTCTATGAATGTCTAAATATTTGGTTGCCCTACTAATTATTGCATCCCCTGTCCTATTTGGCAATAATTTTAATATTTCTTCTTTTGGTTTATTTGGATAATTCTTATATAAAATTTGATCTTCTGCCTTTGTCCATTCAATATTTTTTCTTTTCATTTATGTAACTCTTTCATTTTTCTATATATTTCCCATTCATCAGAAGAAATTTTATTTGAAGTACGATTTTCTTTTAATTTTATACATTCCAAAAGTAATTTAGCTTGTTCATTTTTACCAATAATAAAAGGACTTAATTTTGCTAATAGCAATTTGATAGCAAAATCATTAGTTATGCTTAAACGGTATTGAATTTTTCGATTTTCGATTTTTGGCACTCTTTTAGTAAATTGAGCAAATGGAATAATCTCTCTGTAAATGAAATCTATCATCATTTTATCTGAATTATCAATAAATACTCCTGCACGTAAGCTATTCGATAAACTTCTATCTATACCCAACGAAATCCAACCTACACCAACTATAATTGAGGCAATGTAGCCGATATTATAACCCTCCATAAATGCTGGTTCTTCTTCTTTTTTAAAAAGTTTTTCCCATTTTTCTGTTTCTTTTTGTAAAGTTTCAATATGTTCATCCTTACTTTTTAACAAACCCATCAACTTGGCTTTTCCTCTTAATGAGTCAATAGTTCTATTGGGCAATAATTTCTGTAACTCTTTATTTGATATTTTTCCATAATTCTTTTTTAGGATTTCTTCCTCTATTTGTGTCCATCTTTTCCGCATCTTAAAGTTAATAATAAATTTCTAACATTTATATCTTAATACATATTTGTTAAAACCACAAAAAAACTATAATGTTTTACCTGGAATTACTCCTGTTACACTGTGTGCCTCTCAGCAGGCCCACTTTTGTTAAAAATAATTAAGTAGAACTTCGCTATTCAATATTTAGGAAATGATAACAAATAAATCTATAACAAGATCTCGTGAAATTGCAATAAAAAAATTTTCTTCAGAAGTTAATAGTTTACTTAAGAAAAATTTGGTTGATATACTAATTTATGGTAGTGTTGCCCGCGGTGAAGCTAAAAATAATTCGGATATTGATGTT
>CAZVNH010000177.1:3991-5814 GCA_964628575.1 uncultured Thermoplasmatales archaeon
TTATTGTGAAGAGAAACTCTTTTAGGAATCAAATGAAACTTGCAGCAATAGCATTTGATATTTTATTAGAAACAGGAGAATACATTTCTGTTCAAACAATGAAATCTAAGGATCTTAAAAGAGATACAATTTTTTTACACAACGTAAGGAGCGATGCAATACATGCCTTATAAAGAATATATTAACCAGGCAGAAGAAGAACTAAGTGCTTCTTATGTTTTATTCGATAAAGAATTCTATCGAGAATCAATATCAAGAGCTTATTATAGCATGTTTCATGCAACTCAAGCACTCCTAATTCTTAAAGAAATATATCCTAAAAGCCACAAAGGAGTTATACAAAAATTTGGAGAAGAATTTGTCAAATCAGGCATCTTGGAAAAGAAAATGGGTTATATTTTATCTCAAGCAGAATCAATGAGATTAAAAGCTGATTATGACGTTGGAATAAAAATAACCAAAGAAGAATGTGAAGAAATCTTAGACAATTGTGAATTTTTTATTAAGAAAATTAAAGATACAATTAAAGAATTTTAAAAAGAGTTAAAACATAGCAGGTTTTACCTGGATTTTCTTCCCAATATAAAATACATAACCATAATATTTTTTATATTTATTATAAAGTTCAGCTCCACGCTTTTCGTATTTTACGAATTCTTCGGCAGATTTATTACCTTTATATTTATCTAATAATATTTTTTGTGCTGTTATTTCCGGAACAAAAAAATTATCAATCCAGCAAATTTCGGGTAATATAAATGATGCTATAACAACATAGCCTGCTTTTTGCATTTGAGCAATTTTATTTGGAATAGTGTCAATTTCAGGATATGCATCATTCCAAAAATCATAAATCTCTTTTGGCCGTTCTTCTGTAAACCATGTTGCTTCAGAAACGGCAACATAGCCGCCTTTTTTCAAGAACTTATTCCAATAATTCATGCCCTTTTCAAAGCCAATATTATATATTGCTCCTTCACACCAAATAAGGTCTAATTCATTTAATTGAAAATCAAGTTTATCCATTGAACCAATAACGCCTTTAACTCTGCTTTGAAGATTCAATTTTTGTGCATTGTCATTTAGTTTGTCGATATAACCAGGGCATAAATCAATACCTGTAATATTTCCGGGAGTGTTTTGAGCCAAAACTATAGTTTGACCTCCAGTACCACACCCAAGATCAACAATATTTGATTTTTCGTGTAGATTATCAATAAAGCTCAATGCTTTTATTGTTGCTTCCTTGCTTCCTGGACCTTGACGATCCATACTGGAAAAATATTCACAAATTAATGCAATATCAAAATCGTGAATATTATGCTCTTCATTGCTCATTTTGTGTTTCTCCAAGAACTTCATAACGCTATAGTTTGTTATTTTATACAATATACTTTTACAGTGAAATGGATGTCGCCGTTATAACTCCCTCTGAAATATTAGGAATTAATGGCATACAACGAGTATTGAATGTATTAATATTTCGTTTAACACAAATAATTGGAGCAAAATCGTAATTTTTTATATTCATTTGATTATTTAGTAGCAAACTCATTAAATAGAATATTGAAATCAACTATTAGTATGACGATAAAATTTCATCTGAGATTAATAAAAAATATCCATTTTATTAAAATAAATAGGTAAATCAAAACAGCATATTATCTGTAATGTTTTACCCTGTTTTTCTCATGTTAAAATGTTTGCCTCTCAGCAGGCCCATCAGTCATAAAAATTTATGTTGTAACTACTTTTGCTTTCTAAAAAACCATCAAAGCACGGAAAAGACATCTATATAAAGATAGAATAGCATCTGAACATAA
>CAZVNH010000178.1:0-1650 GCA_964628575.1 uncultured Thermoplasmatales archaeon
CAGTTATCCCAGATAATGCTGAAGGAATTGTAACTTTACTTATTGTTTGCCATTTTGTTGCACCAACCGCCAATGATCCTTCTTTGAAATCTCTTGGAACTGAGCTAATTGCGTCTTCAGCAACGCTAGTAATTGTAGGAATAGCCATAATACCAAGTAAAATAGAAGCAGCAAGCCAACCTTCACCAGTCGGTTCTCCACTGTTCTCTCTTATCCAATCTACTAGGACAATTGCCCCAAAATAACCATAAATAACAGAGGGAACACCCGATAATAGTTCCACTGCTGGTTTTAATATCATTTTTAATCTTGCAGGTGCAAGCTCTGAAATAAAAATTGCGCTTCCTAAACTTAAAGGGATAGCAATTATCATTGCGCCAAATGTTACCAGTAAAGTACCTAATATTAAGGCAAATGCACCATAAGAAGGATTTCTACTTGTTGGATTCCATTTTTCATTAGTTAAAAAATGAATTATATCTACTCGTTGAAAAAACGGAAAAGCATCTCTTAGAAGGAAAATAATAATTGCAAAAACAATAATTATAGATGATATAGCTGCTAAAAATAATATAAATTTCACTGATTTTTCTTTTACCCTTTTTTTTGATATATTAAAATTAAATAATTTAGGGATAGATAATTTTACCATTGTTTGTCACCTGAGTAAAAGAATTTAAAAATAGAAATAAACTTGAATTTTGTTTACTTCTATTTATTTTAAAATATTTACTTTATTAAGAAATTATACTTTAGTCCAGTCTTTAATTTCACCTACATAAATTGATTTTAATTGTGCCATAGTTAGATCATCGTTATCAATATAATCATTTGAAGGATGAACAATAATTGCTATTCCATCACCAGCAATAGTGTGTTTAACAAGACCAAGATTTTGTTCACTTTCTTTTAGATCTCTAGATGCCATTCCAATGTCTACAGTTCCTGCATTTACAGAGGATATACCTGTGCTAGATCCACCACCATTAACGTTTATTGTTACATCTGGGAAATCTTTCATAAATTCTTCAGCTACTTTCAGTGCAATTGGTAATACTGTTGTTGAACCACTAATTTCAAGTGTTCCACTTAATCCAGTGCTATTAAATGATCCAGTTGTTTGAAGAGGTACGAATCCTTTTTCTTCGACTATCTGCTGACCTTTATCACTCATTAAATAATCAATGAACTCTTTTGCTAACCCTGATGCTTGTCCTTTGGTAAACATAAATAAATCTCTAGCAATTGGATAATCTCCGCTTAAAACATTTTCAACTGATGCTGCAACCCCATTTACTTTTATTGATTTAACAGCGCTATCTAAATAGCCTAATCCAACATAACCAATAGCAAGTGGTGTATTTGCAACAGTATCATGGACTTCTCCATTAGATGTTTTTTCTATTGCTTTACCATAGAAATCCTCTTCATCTAACACACTCTCCCAAAAAAATTCCCTAGTTCCAGATGTGCTCTCTCTACTAATTACAACTATTTCAGTACTATCTTTTTTCTCCTCACCAATGCAACCGCTTAATAATGCAACACTTAATAGAGCGATTACTATAGTTAATACCAGCATTATTTTTTTATTGCTGCCCCCAGTCATATTCATCGATTTCGCCAAATTTTTATTTTAATATATATTTT
>CAZVNH010000178.1:1660-5811 GCA_964628575.1 uncultured Thermoplasmatales archaeon
GTCTATAGTATCATATATAGAACTATAGTCTAAATATAGACCTATAGAAAAGTATAAAAGGAGAATATATATCCAGCATTAATATTGGGGATTATTATGGAAATTAGACGTGTACAAATGACAGGAGGCTCGTCCTATATAATAACATTACCAAAGGAATGGGTTAAAACATTAAACATTCAAAAAAATGATCCAATTGGTTTACTCAGGCAATCAGATGGATCATTACTTATAACATCTAAGATGAATAGAGAACAGACACAAAGAATTAAAACATTTGAGATAAAAGATGTTGTAAAACCGGATTATCTTTTAAGACAATTAATCGGAGCATATATTGCTGGATTTAACTCAATTGAAATAAAATCAAGTACAAGAATGCCTCCACAAGTTCGTATTATAGTTCGAAAATTTACTCAAGCAACAATTGGTCAAGAAGTAGTTGAAGAAACAGATAATCAAATAATAATTAAGGATCTTCTCAATCCTGCTGAAATGCCGTTTCATAGAACAATTAAAAGAATGCATATAATGGTAAAAGGAATGTACGAAGATACGATGCACTCCATGAAGAATAATGATAAACAAATTGCAGAAGATGTATTAACAAGAGATAATGAAATTGATAGACTCCACTGGCTTATTGCACGACAGCATAATATTATCCTTAGAAACATAGACTTTGCTGAAAAAATGGGTACCACCTCAAATCTTGCAACAACATCGTTTTTAATTAGTAGAATACTTGAGCGTATCGGTGATCACATAATAATAATCGCAAAAAATACACTCAGCATTATTGATAAAAAGATTGATAAAAAAATTATTGAAAAAATTGAAAGTGCAAGTAAATTATCGATGAATATACTTAATAAAAGTGTAGGTGCTTTTTCAAAAAGAGATATAAACGAAGCAAATGAGAACATTGAATCAGTAATAAATCTTGAAGAAAAATGTAAAGAAATAAACAAATATGCTCTTAAGGATAAAGGCGAATATGTGATTTCAATTGGTTATATTGTTGAAAGTATCAGAAGGATAGGAGAATATTCATCAGATATTTCAGAAACTGTAATAAACTATTTAACAGGAGAAGATAAATAATTTTTTTATCTTATTTAGCAATCATAGATCTTAACCAATCAGCAACATTTTCTGCATGATCTGCTATATCATCAACCCAATCTGCGATTTTTAATAGATGGTATACATCCATAGGATCAAGCTTTTTTTCAAGCTTGTAGATACCCTTTGTCATCTCATATTTCTTTTTATCAGCTTTATATTCAAATTCATGAACTCTATAGATAAACTCTTTTGTTTGATTACGCTCTCTTTTAATGAAACTTGTTTCTACTAAGTCTTTAATATTACATACTGCATCCTGCATTGCTTCGACTGTTTGAACAACTAATTTACAATGATCAATAAAGATTTTTTGCAATTCTTTAGGTATCTTTGTATGTCTCATATCAAGCATAATAACAAGGTTTTCTGCATGATCTAAAATCTTATCTTGTTCACTAAGAGCCCATAGAAATTTACCTTTATCAACAGGCATAAAAACAAAAGACGGTAGATGATTTCGTATATTGCTTTTAATTAGATCTGCTTCATGCTCTATTTCTGATACTTTTTTTGCAAGTTTACTAAAATCTTTATAATCTCCTTTATAGTATTTAATTAAACCATCACCCACTTGTTCAATACATTTTTCAACTCTACACATATGTTCTAGTAACTGATCGAAAGGAGATTTCTTTCTAAATGTATCTGTAATAGGAGCTCTAAAATGATTTTCCTCTTCAGTCATTTTTTATTCACCATCCTTATCCAACTATTGTTTTTAAAAATAAAAATATTCCTATTGATGTAAATGCAGCTATTGGCAAAGTTAAAAGCCAAGAAACTACAATTTTTCTGATAATACTTAAATCAATTGCTTCAAGACCTCTTGCAAGACCAACACCGATTACCGCACCAACTACAGTATGAGATGTTGAAATTGGCATTCCAAGTTTTGATGCAACAAGTACTGTTGTTGCTGCACCAAAATCAACAGAAAAACCTCGAGTATTTGTAAGACTAGTAATTCTTTTTCCTACAGTTTGCATAACTTTCCTCCCCCAAGTCCAACAACCAATAGCAATACCTATCCCACCAAGTAAAAGTAGGTAATATGGAACATCTACTTTAGAACTGATTCCTGAACCTTGTGCAAGTGGAACTATTGCTGCAACTGGTCCTATTGCATTTGCAACATCATTTGCACCATGAGCAAATGCAACATAGCAAGATGTTACAATCTGAAGTTTTCGGAAAATTCCTTCAACAGTGAAATAATCATCCTTCATTTTTGCTTTAACATTTCTAAGTAAGAATATTCCAATAATACCGATTACTACAGCGATAAGAGCAGCAAGACCTAATCCTTCGATATCTGAAATATTATAATTTTTACTTAGAGGTGTTTTTAAAAAAAGTGATGATACAATTAAAAAAGCAGTAAAACCAATAATTATTGGTCCAACAATTTTTGCAGATTTAACTGGTTCATCTTTTGCAAAAATTGTTTTAACAAGTATTTTAAAAATAATAAAAGCAAGAATACAACCAATAATAGGAGAAAGTATCCAACTAGCTACAACTGCTCCAATCTTATCCCACATAACAGATGAAATTCCACCTGCAATAAGACCAAAACCCATTAATGAACCAATTATTGAGTGTGTTGTAGAAATTGGCATTGATTTCCAGGTGGAAATAGTCACCCAAAAAGCTGCGGCAAGAAGACTTGCAATAAAACCTAATAGTAATAGATGAGAGTCAATTCCAGCTACATCAACAACACCTTTTCTAACAGTATCTGTTACATGACCTCCAACAAAAACAGCACCAATGATATTTAAAATACCTGCGATAAGAACTGCTTGTTTAAAGGTAATTGCTTTTGCACCAACAGCAGTGGCCATAGAGTTTGCTACATCATTTGCGCCAATGCTCCATGCCATATAAAAAGCAATAGCACTTGCTCCACCGATAATTAACCATATTTGCAGATCCAACAGAATTCTCCTCCCGCCTTTTAATACCGTATAAAGTATAGAGTGGTATATAGAGTATATAGAAAAGTATTACGAAAAAATAAACTAAATAATGTTTTTTAAAAAACAATAGCTAACAATAGTATTTATTATTACAATATCCATCTTCTAATTTATATTCGATCATTTTTTTCTTTTTTTTATTAACAATATCAAAAACATTAACCTCGATTCTTTCTCTATCAATATCAATTATATTGAAAGTATTTCCGAAATGAGCACGAGTACGCATACATGAAAAAGTACCAGCATTAACAAGAAGGGTTCTATGAATTTTTACACCCCATGGAACATGTCTATGCCCCATTAGAACTAATGGTACTTCATTTTTTAGAATAATATCAAGTGTTTCACCGGCATCTTCAATAATATTTGTTTCACGACCACTATTAGGAACTGGAATAACATGATGATGAAAACCAATAACTGTTGTCTTATTATTCTTTTTAATACCTTGCTCAATTAACCTATGTCGACCTCTACCAAGTCGTCCATCGTCTCTATCTGGTTCACTACTAGCTAGACCTACAAGGTTTATTTCATCAAATGTATGAATAAAATCTGTTTCACCGAAAAACTCAGGAAATAATCTCCAACCGAGATTTCGCTCATCATGATTACCTGGAACAATTACTGTTTTACCATTGATTTCTTTTAACTTTTCCTGTGCAAGTTCATATTCTGCTATGAGCCCCCAAGTTGTGAGATCACCTGAGATAAAAATAATATCAGAATCCTGTTTATTTAATAGTTTAACTGCTTTTTCAAAAATTTTTTCATTGAAATCTATTCCATTATTACAGTGAATATCTGAAATATGTGCAATTCTCATATTTATCGTGTAAAAATAACTATTATAAAATATTTACTTAACTGTAAATTCAATGTTTTCCTCAGTTTGAACAGCTTGAAAATCAACATCTAAAAACTGTTTAATAAGCCATATATTGGTACTAGCATGATTACTGATTTCACTAACATAGCACATTGATTTACCTTGGTTTCTTGCAAGAGCCATGAATGGAAGAATTTGATCAAATGCATAAA
>CAZVNH010000179.1:0-5811 GCA_964628575.1 uncultured Thermoplasmatales archaeon
CTCCATAACTACTAAATGTTTTATCAGAGTTGAATATATTGATTATGTAGGATTCTTTATTATAAATATCTGGGGATATCCAAGTTCCAACAAATTTATTTTCATTTGAATCATTATTATCTTTATTGTTGTCTTTATTTTCTTTAATACATCCACAGAAACCTGCAGTTAGTATTATTGTGATTAAAAATAGAGCATAGATATTTTTTTTCATTTCTTTTTCCCCATAAAAGTAGCGGGGTGTATTTCATTTATTTATATTAAGTATTTCTAAAAAAGTTTATATCTTTTGAATTTTTATTTTAAATCCAAACTCTTTATCATTATTTTTTCTTTTACTAATATTGTTATCTTTTTTTCCTTTCAAAAAATAAGTACATTAAATAACCATATTTAATTTTGTTTAATGTGATAAAATTAATTTAATAATTTTTAAAGAAAACACAATTTGTTAAATAAAATACATTCCTTTTAAAATTTGTTTTCATACATTCATAATTTTTATTAGTAAAATCTGCATTTCTTCTTATGTGAGGTATTAAAGAGGGATAAGAAAAATGAAAAAATCAATATTATTTGGAATTTTTATAATTTGTATATCGATGCTTTTGATTCCTTTATCTTCTGCAATAGAAATACAACAATTAACTAAAATAGATGAAAAAAAATCAATTGATTCCAATGATAACTCTGTAAAATTAAATATAGATAGAGAAATAGCTAATGTGAAAAAATCATCTTATGTAAATATTCCACCTGATGGAAATAAAGAATATTATGCAATTATTGCTGGATGTACTGAATATGAAGATAGTAGCCATAATCTTCCGTCAATAGGAAAACCCTTTCCAGAATCAACCATGAGATATGTTTATGATATTTTAATAACTGCATCGAATTGGAAAGAAGAAAATATTAAATTATTATTAAATAATAAAGCAACTAAACAAAATATCATTGATTCGTTTAATGATATGGCAAATATTGTTGATGGTGATGATATTTTCTTATTTTCTTGGACGGGTCATGGTACTCAGGTTATTGACATAGATGGTGATGATGGTGATGGATATGATGAAGGAATTTGTCCATATGATACAAAAATTAAAGGTAAAGAATTGATTAATGTAATAACTGATGATGAGCTTGACTCTTATCTTTCCCTGATAGGCGCAGAGGGGCTGTTTTTAATGTTTGAATCCTGTATGAGTGGAGGACTTGTTGATGTCGAAACTGAACCTAATTATTCTTTTGTAGATGTAAATGATGACAGGCGAGTTGTAGTAATGTCGACACCACCTGATAAATTAGGTTTTGCTATACCAGAAATAGGTTGGCCTATGTTATTTCTGTATAGCATGGCTTTCTCTGATGATTCTTGTGATATTGATAATGATGGTTGGATCTCGGCTGAGGAAGCATTTATGTATGTTGATAATGCTTATCCCTCTTTTGAAAATGAATTCATTTTAAATATCATCAATATAACAATACCGATAGCATTAATAGCTAATTATTTTTATATTAATACAATATTGAGAATCCTAGGAGTTAAGAGACCTATTGTAAGATGTGCTTTATCACTATTATGGACAATGATGGCATATAAAATTTATCAAAAGGATTATACTAAACAATTATTGATGGAATATATAAGATTAGAATGGGAATTAATGGGTATAGAAAATAATCCAAATATATCTGATAATTATTTTGGAGAACTAAATATTATTAAAATTGAATGATAATTAGAGGATTACTAAATATTAATTAAAAAATTATTAGATTTAAAGAAAAAAGGATTGTTATTTCCTTTTCTAGACCTCATCATTTTTTATTTTTTCTTTGAGTATGTCAAATTGCTCTCTTGTTAATGTACAGATATTATCTTTTTCACCTATTATTACCTTGTCTTCTTGTACATCAACAACTGGGCATTTAGGTGGATCACATACTCCATCTACACATAATACAACTGGCATGATACTTTACCTCCAAATAACAATTGTTAATTAACAATCGTTATGAGGACATATTTTAAATATTTTTTGGAAAATACTTCAACAAAAAGCGAATTTATATGTAACTTTTTATCTGAAATGAACTTTTATCAACTTTTGTAATAATGCGTGGTCCTTTAGTGCTTACTTTTTTTACTTCTTTAATATCAATTTTAATTTCTTTTCCAATTTTTTTATGATAACCATCTTTAATAATATTAAATACCTCATCAATAGATGGACCTTTGTTTCTAAGATTTTTATCAAACATAAGCTGAATCTCAAGATTATTCATATCATGCTGTATAATTCTTGTATGTCTAACCTTGTTTGATTTTAACTCGTATAAGACTCTTCCATGTATCTCAGAAATACTTGATGGTAGAAGCACACGACCCTGGGAAAAGAATAATGATAAATCATCTCTTCCATATACTTTATCTATAAGGATACCTGGTAGACCACAATCACATTTTTCAAAAAGTGGAGCTACTATGTCATTTACTGCATTATATCGAATAATAGGTGTACCACTACCATATAACCGTGTTATAACCATTTTACTAGGTTCTTTTGATTTTGCAGGTATACCATTTTTATAAAACTCTGGATAAACCAGATCAGACATTACATGATAATTTCCCTTTTTACATTGAAAAGCTATAGTCCCTGATTCAGTAGCACCATATACTTCGAAAACCTGCGCTTTAAATACATCCTCTAAAAGCTTTCTGATAGAATCAGTTAACATTGAGCCAATTGTAGCAATAACTCTTGGATTTATATTATCGCCATATCCTTTTTCTTTTAGCAATGCAAGGTGACCAAGCATTCCAACGTATCCACCGATAAAATCAGGATTAAAACTGTTAACCTCCTTTACTATTTTCTCAGGTTTATCATTTGTATTTAAGAATTGCATTTTTCTAAAAAATCTATTACTGTTAAGATTGGTCATAAGTCCTCTGTTGACATATCCACTTCCAATAGTATGAGGAGCAAAATCACCAATTATTGTGAGTCTATCCTTTCGCCAGCTAATATCGTATTCTCGAAGTATTCGTATATACCAGAAAAACCATAAGACCATATCAAACATATCGCCAAAAAGAGAAAGCTGTTTACCAGTTGTTCCTGATGTAGAAATTTCAATAAAATTTTTTCTACTTTTTCCTTGAGGAATAATTCCTCCAGGGTAATAACTTTTGATATCATCTTTAGTAATAATTGGTAACTTTTCTAAATTTTTTATTCCCTTAATATCATCTGTTAGAACTCCTGCTTTTTTGTATTTATCATGATAAAGAGGTACAGAATATGCATATTTTACCATTTTTCTAATTTGTTTATCCTGAAATTTTTTTAGCTCTTCCTCTGAAAAATTCCTAAGTCTATCGATATCACAAATATAACTCTTGAGTATCTTTGAAAGAAATATGGGATTATAGAAAGGATTCATCTAAACCCTTAACAATAATAAAAATATGTTATTAAAAGTAACCAATTATAAAAAGTTAATTTACTCATTTTATTAAAATTATCAATCTTCTAAACAAAGGAGAAATATAATACGATATATAAGAATGCATAAATGAAAAATCACTTTGTTTTATCGAGATTTTTAATAAATTTAAGAAAAAACCAGGTCGAAAAATGAAAAGCCTATGAGCTTTTATACTCCAGTTGATCAATTCAGTTTTAGAAAACATGCTAAGACTTTTTTCAGAACTTGCAGAGATAACATATTCATCAGGAGAAATTTTACCATGTTTCACAGCATCATACCATATCTCTGAGCCAGCCATATATTTTAATGGAACAAAAGAGACAGAAACAAGAGGAAGTGTTTTCGCAAATTTGAGAGTTTTTCTAAAATGCTTTTCTGTTTCAAAAGGTGCCCCAAAAATAAATGTGCCTACTGTGTAGAAACCATTTCTGTTACTCAAATTCACGGCATACCTGATTTTTTTTACATTTGTTTTTTTATTATAAAAGTCAAGTACATCCTGATTTCCAGATTCTAGCCCAAATTGAATGAAGACAACACCTGCCTGTCTCATAATTTGGTATAATTGATCATCAGCTGAATCAACACGTGCAGCAGTAATATAATATTTCAAACTAATTTTTTCTTTGATGATTTGTTTAAAAACCTCTTTAGCCTGTTTAATATTTGCAAGAAAACAATCATCTACAAAGGCAACATATCTGTAACCTTGTTTTTCTATTTCTTTAAGTTCTTCAATTATATTTTTAGTTGAGCGTGTAATATATTTTTTCATACTTATTGAGCCACGTGAGCAGAAACGACAAGAAAAAGGGCATCCTCTACTTGTTATAACTGAGGTAAACTCTCCTTTTTTAAAATTTGGGTTGTATTCTTTACCATAATTATATTTTTTTACTATTTCTCTAGATGGAAATGGAATCGAATCAAGATCTTTGATGTACTCTACTGATTTACCAGGTTTTATTTTATTACCTTGTCTGTAGTGTATCCCTTTTACATTTGAAAGTGTTTTTTTGTTCTGTAATGCTTTTTCAATCTCTAAAATTGTTTGTTCTCCTGGTCCTTGGACACTGATATCTGCTTTTGTTTCTTCTAATGATTTCTTTGGAAAAAGCGTACAATGTGGTCCGCCTATAATTATTGGAATATTTGGTTTTAATTCTTTTATTTTTTCTATTATTATTCTTGTTTGTTTTACTGATACTGATAAGACTGTTAAACCAACAACTTCTGCTTTTTTTAGATATTTTGATAGTTTGTTTTCATTATAGATCTCTGCTGTAAAATCTAAAATTTCTACATTATTTCCTTCGTTTTCAAGTATTTTTGAAATATAAAGAAGCCCTAATGGTGGTGCAAAACCAGAATGTATTCTATGTGATTCTATAAAAAATGTATCAGTTGGTGGGTATATTAGTAAAAATCTAATGTTCTGTTTCCTCCATAATTTTTTCTTAAAATACTTTAATATATATCACTTATATTTTTATTTGTATTATGAGAATCCTAATTATTGAGAATGTGTTTCTTGAAGGGAAGAAGTATGGATTTTTTGATAAAATACTTCTTACAATGTTTACTATTCTTCCAACTCTATATGCACGTCATATAGCAGCTATTACTCCTAAAAAACATTCTGTAAAAGTGGTTAATGAACGTTATGAAAAAATAAATTTTGATGAACATTTTGATATTGTTAATATCAATTTTGCTACATCAACAACGCCACATGCTTATGAAATTGCTGATAGATTTAGAAAAAAAGGTATTTTTGTTGTGCTAAGTGGATTGCATGCTTCTTTATTACCTGAAGAGGCAAAACAACATGCAGATAGTGTGCTACTTGGATTTGGTGAGTTAAATTGGTTAAAGTTAATAGAGGATTTTGAAAAAAATCATGTTAAACCTTTTTATCATCCAATAAAATATGATGAAAAAATTAGACTTCCACATACAAAAATTGGTTTGCCAGGTATTGTTCTAACAGGTGCGATTGAAGCAACACGAGGATGCCCTTATCAATGTGAATTTTGCAGAGAAACACATATTCCTGGTGGATCACAATTTTTTACGCGACCTGTTGATGATGTGATAGATGAAATAAAAAAAATCAAGCAAAAATCCTTCACTTTTTATGATAATTCTTTAACTATAGATCCTGAATATACTAAATCTCTTTTTAGAAAAATGAAGAAATTAAACAAGAGATTTTCATGTAATGGCAATATAGATGTACTTACAAATGACAAAGATTTAGTAAAACTATCAAAGGAAGCAGGATGTGTTTCATGGCTTATAGGC
>CAZVNH010000180.1:0-5772 GCA_964628575.1 uncultured Thermoplasmatales archaeon
TTATAAAACCATTCAAGGATTTTTTCACTCATATAAAACAGTTCATGTTCAGGATGCCAGTGTTTAGTATTTTCTTTAATATGAACTGTAGGGTATCTATTCTTCGTAGAGGTTGCTAATGCTTCCATTAGATTCTGATTCATCTTCATCGATCTCTCGTTTAATCTTTATTTTTGTAAGTTTTTCCGTATCAATCAACAGATTATGTTCTGCTAAAAGCTGTATAATACTTTCGAAATATGCATTCCAATACCATTTAGATTCATCAAGTTTATATCGTGCTTGTTCAGCATTTCCATAAAAATTACGCCCTTGTCGCCTTGCTTCCCTGTCACGTCTTTGTTTTTTTTCAATAGTTAACTTATCTTTAATGTTATTTATTTCCTCAATGAATTTATAACCCGGTACATTAAATTTAATGATTTGTTCCAATCCACCAACTGCTTCGATAAAAACCATGGATCCTTTTGTTTTGCGACACCAGTTAATAGCATCAGCGATAATGTTTTTATAAGTAAGTTTATCTTCACTAGTGCGTTTTACACCAAAACCTACAAGTTCTTCATCAACAGGTGAAATATCCATAACTATAATTTCTTTATTTCTTCATAGATTTCTTTACACATATCAGCTTTTTTGTCAATATATTGTTTATAGTGTTTTTTGAAATCTTTTTCAAGAAGTTCAAGATCGTTAAAGAATCGTTTGATATTAACAGTGATATTATCAATATCTACTAGTACTAGTTTCTGACATATTTTTTCAATAAAACTATATTGTTGTTCAGGGTTAAGTGTACCACTTTCAAATACTTCATTCATTTCTTTCTGAACCATTTTTATATATAATTTTTTATTTTCTTCCATATGTATCAACTCCTCTAACAATAAAATCTCCATCATGGTATTTAAAATAAACAAAAAGCCTTAGATTATTAACATTTTGTTGTTCATCATAGATGGCCATTCCAAGCATTATCACTACAAAAAGCAAAGGTAGACTTGTTTTACCTATAAAAAAAAGATCAACAAGTTTACATGTAATAAGAACAAGCCAGAATGCTATACTAATAGAGAGTAACTTAGAATGCTTAATCTGTTTTTCCAGTTCTTCTAAACTACATAGATGTCTATGTTTTCCATGTAACGCTATCCATTTTCGTAATCCTTCTTTGAAATCATTTTTAACGATTTTATACCATTTTTTAAACATATTTTTCTTTTATTTCCTCAGGGTTTGCTTTTTCAAGGGTTAGTTTAAGACTTGTAAAAGGTATAATGTTATGTTTACTAGCCCAATCTCTCGATACATATATTTTATCACGATGGAATGTTGTACCTTTAATTGCTTTAGCAGCATCAACAGCATCCATACCTGCTAGTTCTGTTAGTTTAATTTTTTTATTTATCTTACCTACTAGTTCTGTTGTTTCTAGTTGCATGATGTTGTTTTCAACGACTTTTATTCCTACTACCATTACATCTTTTTTTAACATTTTTATTCTCCTTTCTTTTCAAGTTCAGATACTTTTTTCTCAAGAATAGTAAGTCTGGATTCATAAGATACGGCAACTTCCATTTCCATTTTTTCTAGTACCGCCCTTTTTGTAAATTCTGCTATAGAATTATACTTATCGTTGTTAAGCACGTATATACGAACCTTTTCTACAATATCTTTTGGCAGACTTACTGCTTGATATTCTGGTCTATCTTTTGTTTTTCCCATATTATCACAATTACGTTAACTTTAACATATCTATTTTTATTTCCTCTTTATTTAAATTTAATTTAAACACATAACTATGTTAATGAATGGTTTATCTTGCAACAAACCAAAGAATCAATAATATGACACCTGGAAGCATCAAAATAAGGATAAGCAACCACCAATACCGGAACTCTTCTTTAGGCTTCTCAGGTTTAAACTCTTTTTTCTCAGTCATATTAATCTCAACATATTCATCAATAAGCTGAGGCATAACATGACTAGGGCAACGAGTAACATCAGCCATAATACTAGTATTCAAATCAACAACACGAAAAGGATCATGGACCATACGGATTTTTGTTTCTTCCTGTTCACTCTCAGAAACTACAAAACGATTACCCTCATCATCTTTTGCCTCATGAACCTCAACCTCCATAAAACCAGGTTTAGGAGGATTACGTTTAACATAATCAAACTTGATAGCACGTTCCATTGGATTATCTTCATCAAGTTTCTTAATATCAATAATTTTATCACTAGTTTTCTTCGACTCAAACTTCTCATCAACTTTCTTCTCAATATCCTTAATTTCATCTTTATCAGTACGAGTGAAATCATAACGTTTATCTTTATCATCATTCTGATTCATCTTCATTCTCCTCAATCTTTATTATTTTATCCATATCAAAAAGAGTTTCACCTGCATCAACAGCACGTTCCCAAGCATTAAAACCAATAAGTTTATGATGCTTCTGAATAAGATCCCAAGCTTCATTCTCCTCAAGATTAATATTACTATGAAGCATATCATGTACAAAAATAGCCTGATTACCATTAGGAAGAGTAACAGTATAATCACCAAGATTCATAACATTAGCTTTAACACCATTAGCAACACCTTTAGTCTGACCCAATGGACCTTTACGAACAATAGGAGTACGAATACCTTTACTACGAGTACAACGAATCCAACCGATAAAATCAGGGTTAGTGATTTTATCAACCCATAAAAAAGCATCATTTTTAGAAATCATATAATTAATCCAAAAAGGACTAAGAAAAAAGAAGAAACAAGCAAGTGGAAGAAGAAAAATCAAAAGAACAAACTCAATAACACCATGATAAGTAACAAGAAGGCTCCATATATATTTAATAGCTACAAGCTGCATAATAAAACCAAGGATAAAAAGAATAATACTTATCTCACTATTGGTTACACCAATAGCACGTCCACCTTTACCCAATTTAACCCTCACTCCCTTTAACAGGTATAGCTGTTACTTGTTGTTTAACAGTACTCTCCTGGAAACCCATAGGTCCAAACTTCCAACCAAGTCCATCTTCACTGATACGGATACCAAGTCTATATAGAAGTTTAGCAATTTCACTACGGATAAATTCTTCATCAAAAAGCATAGGATACCTCATTGTTTTAATTATAACATCACCACGGCGGATATACATATAAATATGTTTAGCGGGGATATTACTAAGCCTTATCTCTTTACCAATAAGAAGTTTAACTTTACTCTCAAAATATTTACGATCCTTCTCAGGAAGCTTCGCTAACTCAGGTTCAAGGCTATGACTGATTTTATCCCATTGGAAACTAGCTCGTTCATAGCTATCCCTCTGATCCTCATAAATTACTCTACCCATAATTATTCACGTCTTTTTTTACTTACATATACCCATATAGAACCAGCGAAAATACTAAGCCAAAGAAAACCAACAATAAAATAAATATTCTGTTGAATATAAAGTTCATTGAAATAAATATTTTTATCCATAAGTATTTTGTTAAGATTAGATGTAGAAATAGCAACATAAAGCATGAGAATCATAATGATCAATGGATAACCACAGTAACTAAGAAAAGATATGGTTTTGTTCTGTTGTTGTTTCTTAAAAAATTCATCTACTATATGTTGAAAAAAAGATGCGTCTGTTTTAAATTTATTGCTTTTATTGACAAAATTTTTTATTTTATTTATCTGATCTTCATAAAGACTTACACTTACTTGATATGCTTTACCTTTATTTGACATGCCACCATCAAATTTATTTTACAGACTTTGTATTTTAAATAGTTTATGTACAAAGTGGCTTTGCACACAAACTATAGGGTTTATGTGCAGAATGTAATTTTGCACATAAAGTTGTTTTTATGAGACATATAAAAACACATACGATAATATATATTTATATATTCATTTTCTATTCATTATCGGATTCAAAAATAAGTATTTCTTCATTTGTTAGGCCATATAGCTTGTATGCGGCCATATTAATATCTCTATCAATAACTAAAATTTGATCTTTTAGAAAAATTAACTCTTTTTTATATTCGTCAAAATAATCTTCCCATTCATCTTGTTCTTTTAAAGTTAATGTTACTTTTTGTTTCGACAACTCTTTTAGAAATTCGTCAAAGTTTAACTCATAAAAATTCTCCAATCTTTTTGTAATTTTTTCTAAATTTAAATTAGAGGAAATTCTTGCAATAAATCTATTCATTTTTTCATGAAATTCTTTACTTAAGTTAGTGATTTCATTAACTTTATTGGCCAATGCATCACTATTACTAATATTTGGTAATGGAATAGGGTTTAGGTATATTTCTTTAAATCTTAAATTTGAATGAGTTCTTGTCGATTCATAGAGAAGACTGTAAATTTTATCGAATATTTTTGAATTAAAAAATGCAGCAAATGATTTTACATTAATATTCTCCGACTTTGATTCTACAATTGTGACAGAATTTAATAAGCCAATTTTTTTATAATTAAGTATAATGTTTGCTCTATTTTTTGTTGACAATTCTCTTACTAATACAATTCTATCAGTTTCAAATACTTTTATTTCTAAAGGATCAATCCAATATTCTGGAGGTTTATCATAATAACGCCATATAGACTTACCAGTAAAAACAGGGATGCAACCTGAGGTCTTTTCATCTTTTAATTTACTATTAATTCCTGTTATGCCCGCCCCTGCTGTAAATTTAAAAAAGTTTTCAACTTTTGTATCAATTTTTTTTAATTTGTCTAAAGCAATCTCTTCTTTCGTATCCTTTGGAAAAAAGAAAATATTGGCAGGTAACAAATTATAGTCATTGATCTCTATTTTTTTATCTACTAATAATCTTGAAATCTTATTTATTTTTAGATAATTTCCATATCGTATCGTATTGTTCTTAGATTTCTTATCTATAATTATTATTGACGTTTCAACTGGCGTATCCTCAAAAACACCAGAACCGAAATTAATAATATTATTGATTAGTCTTGTATCAATTAAATATTTTCTAATAAGTTTTCCATAACTTGCTGAAAAGAATTTATTAGATGAGATAAAACCTAAAATACCTTTATCGTGTAGTAGTGATAATCCTTTTTCTATGAAAAGTGTTGATAAATCAAATCCAGATTTGACTAAATCAAATTGACTATTTATGAAAGCAGTTTCTTCTTCTGAAAATTCTCTACTGCGGACATAAGGAGGATTCCCAATAATTATATCAAATTTAAATGGAAATTCTGATTCCCAATTAAATGATTTGTTTCCTCCAATTTCTTTCTCATTAATTAATGAATTACCACATTTAATATTACTTGATAGATCGATTAACTTTTTGTTCTTTTTTGCTATTTTAAAAAATAAGCTTAATTTAGTTATTTCAACAGATTCTTCATTAATGTCAACGCCAAATATGTTATTTTCAATGATTTCTCTTGCTTCGTCTTCTTCTATAAATTTTGTAAAAGTTAATTGTTCTTTTCTTATTTTTTTAGATTTTCTTTTTGCTAAAGGCGATGCTTGTTTCTGAGAATATTCTCCAATTGACTCCTTAAAAATCTGAACTTCTTTATGAATTTCAAGTAATATCTCAACGGCTTTTATAAGAAAAGATCCTGAGCCACAAGCAGGGTCAAGTATCTTTAAATTCTTGAATTTTTCTTCGAGTTCTTCAATATTATCTGAATGTTCTTTGATTAGTTTATCTACATTATTTACTCCCTTTTTAGATAAGTAAGGTATTATAGTATTTCTACAAATATAATC
>CAZVNH010000181.1:0-1607 GCA_964628575.1 uncultured Thermoplasmatales archaeon
GACTAAAGAAGAAATAGGCTTGTTTGAGGGAAGTGGTAAAACCATGAGACATATAAAAATTCATTCAAAAGATGATATTGATGAGAAAAAGATTGAAAGGCTAATAAAAATGGTAGACAAAAAAGTTAAATGTGAATCAAATAAATAAATTAATAATGTTTTAATATTTACCAGAAGAATATTACAATAATTTTTTTTAATTGTAGAAATATAGTAAACAGAAATGAAAATGAAGAGTAAAAAAATGAGTGAATTATGGTTAAATGGTCCAAGTGAACTTGCAATTGAAGCGATTAAATATATATATTATAAATTCAAGCCAAACAAAGATATTTTAAGTATTTTAGATGTTGGTTGTGGAAATGGTCGTGATGCATTCTATTTTTCAGATAATATTGAATGTAGAATTTTAGGAATAGATATTTCTAAAGATGCAATAGAAATTGCTTTAAATAAAGTTATAGAGAGACAAATGGAAAATGTCAATTTTCAAATTTGTAATTTCTTAGAATTTAAGGATGGAAAATATGATATCATTTTTTCCTCAGGTGTATATCATTTCTTAAAAAAGGATGAGAGAATCAAGTTTAGAAAAAGAATTATAAAATTGTTAAAACCAAAAGGTTTATTGTTTCTTAGTACACTTTCTGTTGGTGATTCCTATTATTATGGAAAAGGAACACCTGTTCATAAAGAATCTAACTCATTTTTATACGAATACTCAGCTGGAAAGACCGTATACCTTCATTTCAGTAATAGTGAAGAACTAATTAAGGACTTTTCGTTTTTAGATATAAAGGAACTTTTTGAACATAAAGAACATAACCCTCATGTTAAAGGACCGATAAATTACATACCTTGGATTATGATTGGAGAGAATAAATAATTCAGAAAGATTCAAATTTTTAAATTTTAATATTTATTTCACTTGAGATATAACTACTGCACAAAAAATCAATGCGCCATTTCCATATTCAGGTAACCACCAATTTGAAAATAATCTACATGGAGAATCATATGTAATATCGTAATGATCATGAGAGACAATACTTGCATTATTATGATATGTCCAATCTTTACCTTCAGGCAGTGGAAAATCTTTATCTGTATAAGGATCACTGACTGCTATACCACCATTGATATTAACACCTGCAACTGATATATAATGTCCAAATCTAAAAGGTAAAATCTTTGATTCAGGATTATAGAAAGCTATATCAAGAATTACTCCATGATTATTTTGAACCTGATCACATATAAAAGAAAAATTAGGTTTAAAATATATCTTAAATCCATAATGATATTGTAAATTTGAATCACGTAACCATTTATTAAAACCAAGTTTCATTTGAAAAGGATCTGTACCAGGCATACTGAAAAAGGGTATCTTAAACCAACTTGTATCACAGTACCACGCAATTTTTTCAATAAGTTCTCCAGTATCTTTATTTTTAGTCCATGGGGAATTTACATCATTAACATTATTAAAATTATGATCATCATCAAGAGGTCCTGGAATTGGATTTTTAAAGCCATTATTATTATTTATTAATGAATAATTATCATTTCCATCACCTGGAAAACCATTTGGATCAGAATTTTTTGAA
>CAZVNH010000181.1:1617-4613 GCA_964628575.1 uncultured Thermoplasmatales archaeon
TTTTTTGAATCAAACCACCATAAAACGTTTGCTAAGGCAACAGGTCCACAAAATACATATGAATGTTTTTCATTGAAAGACCAATCACTCTGTTGTTTTTGATCAAAATCTGGTAAGCCTGAAGGTGCATAATTTGAATATGATGGTAAATAATACCATTCATCATCTGAAGAATCGTTTATTTTTATATCTGATGTGTTTGTACTAAGACCAGATATGGTTAAAAAAGAATTTAATACTATTAGAAAAGAAATCATAATTAATACTATTATTTTTTTCATAATACTTCCTTCTTTTTATTACATATATTTTATTTATTAACTATATAATTTTTCCTATTTTTATTTTATTAAACTAAATGTTTGTACAAAAGCATTGCTATATATGAGGTGTTGAAAATATAGCTTATTCATTGAGATAATAACAGTATTAATAGTGATTTGGTAATAATTTGGGAGGAAATTATAAAAAATCATTATAAATATGCTATTTTATAATTTATAATATTCATAATTTGATGGAGGGAAAAAATGAACATAAAATATGTAGTATTAGGAATTTTTCTTCTTTTAATATTTGGTAGTATTTACTCAATTGCTGAATTTATTCAAATAGGAAGAAATGATATGATAAATGTTGATGATTTAACAAATTACCAAAATAATTATCCTGTAATAGATACTGGTCAAAACAGTTGTTTTGATAATTCTAATGAAATCTCATACCCTTCAGAAGGTACCGCTTTTTACGGTCAAGATGCTCAATATTTCGGATTGCAGTCTTCATATCAAGATAATGGTGATGGTACTGTAACAGATCTTAATACAGGTTTGATGTGGCAACAAGATCCTGGAGATAAGATGACTTATTCACAAGCTGTATCTGGAGCAGATAGCTTTGAACTTGCAGGGTATGATGATTGGAGGTTACCAACTATAAAGGAATTATATTCCTTGATGGATTTTAGAGGAACTGATCCATCAAATGGTGCAACATCTGGATTAACTCCTTATATTGATACAGATTATTTTGTATTTGAATATGGTGATCCAAGTTCAGGTGAAAGAATAATTGATTCTCAATGGACAACAAATAGTATTTATAAATCAACTGTTATGGATGGTCAAGAAGGATTCTTTGGAGTAAATTTTGCAGACGGTCGAATCAAGTGCTATCCAACAGCAGATTTTAAACTATATTTCACTAGATATGTAAGAGGGAACACCTATGGAGTAAACAATTTTATTGACAATGGTGATGGAACAATAACAGATCAATCAACAGGTCTAATATGGCAAAAAACTGATAGTGGTGAAGGGATGATTTGGAAAGATGCACTTGAGTATAGTGAAAACCTTGAATTTGCAGGATATAATGATTGGAGACTACCCAATGCAAAGGAGTTACAAAGTATTGTTGATTATTCAAGGTGTCCAGATATAACAAATTCAGCGGCAATAGATCCAATATTTGAAATTAGCACAATTACTAATGAAGGCGGACAACAAGATTATCCTTTTTTTTGGACAAGTACCACACATATTGGACATCCTAATAATGGAGATAACGCTGCATATATTTCCTTTGGAAGGGCATTAGGCTACTGGAATGGACATTGGACAGATGTACATGGAGCAGGTGCACAGAGAAGTGATCCAAAAACAGGTGATCCAGCTGATTATCCACATGGTCATGGACCTCAAGGTGATGCAATACGAATATACAACTATGTTCGCTGCGTAAGAGGAGGATTAACTGACAATCAAGCACCAGAAAAACCAGATATAATAGTTGGAAAATCTACAGGCTCTGCAGGAAAAGAATATACATATTCTACAAGTACAGTGGATCCTGATGGTGACCAATTATATTATTGGTTTGACTGGGGCGATAATACTGATAGTGGCTGGATTGGACCTGAAGAATCTGATAATCAAATAAACGCAACTCATTCTTGGGATGAACCTGGTAATTATCAAATTAGAGTAAAAGCAAAAGACATTAATAATGCACAAAGTGAATGGTCTGATCCGTTTTCTGTTTCTATGCCTAAAAATAGAGAAAAAATTTCAAGATTTATAGATTTCTTAGAAAACTTACAATGGATTTACAACTTATTACAATTTTATTAATTATTTAACATAAAAAACCCAAATTCGATATCCATCTTTCAACAAATTTTTCAAGACTTACATAGGAAGCAAATAGGTAAGCAATTTCTGTAATGATTACAACATGTATAAGATCATAAAAAAGCTCAAGAAAATTAACTCTTCTATTTTTAATTAAACCTGCAGAACGAGGAGAGTTTCATAATTAAAATAGTGCTTTTCTAGACATTTTTAATTCCAAATGATTTCTTCAAGTTATCTTCGTATAAAAGGTCGTATTCATCTTCTGAAATAAGATGGTTTCTTGCAAATACACACATTTCATATAATACTTTATTTAATGACTGACCTAGCTCTGTTAGTTGATACTCAGCTTTGAGAGGAGTTGTACTTACTACAACCTTTTTAATATAACCGTATTTTTCTAGATTTTTAAGTTGATCTGATAACACTTTACCACTGATTCTTTCATTCATTTTTAAAAAATCATTAAAAGTTTTTGCACCCATAAATAGGTCTTTTAATATTAAAATTGACCATTTTCTTAGTAGTGCATCAAGAATTTCTTCAGGCCTAAATTTTTCTTTTTTTTCCTTTTTACTTACCATTTACTCTCCTACTTACTTCAAAGTAAGGAAATGTATTTAAATTATAAATAGTTACTTGATTACTATATGTAATAAGATTATGAAATGTAATTTTGGTATATAAAATTATTGGACGTGAAAATATGAATAAAACAATATGGGATTTGAATAATATACCTGATCAGAAAGGAAGAATAATTGTTGTAACAGGAGCAACCAGTGGGATTGGAAAAGAAACTGCTCGAGTACTGGCAAAGAAGAATGGTACAGTAATTCTTGCTATCAGAAATATGAAGAA
>CAZVNH010000181.1:4623-5749 GCA_964628575.1 uncultured Thermoplasmatales archaeon
GCAAGCAGTTATTGATGAAATCCGGCAGGAATACAAAAATGCTGATGTATCGATTAGAGAACTTGATCTATCGAATCTAGAATCTATAAGAAGTTTTGCAAAGTCAATGGTTAATGATTATGATCGTCTTGATGTTTTAATTAATTATGCTGGTGTAATGATGTGTCCTTATTCTAAAACACGTAATGGATTTGAAATCCAATTAGGAACAAACCATCTTGGACATTTCGCTTTAACAGGTCTACTGATGCCTATTTTAAAAAAAACTGAAGGATCACGAATTGTTACATTATCTAGTATGCTACACTCTTGGGGGAATCTTGATTTCACTGATCTTAATTGGGAAAAAAGAAAGTATAAATCAACAAGAGCTTATGGTGACAGCAAACTAGCTAATCTATACTTTACATATGAATTGGCACGAAGACTTGAAAATAAAGGAGGTAATCCAAAAATAACAGCTGCGCATCCAGGCTGGACCAGTACAAATTTACAACGTCATTCTGGATTATTGAGATTTCTTAATCATTTGCTTGGCCAGAGTGTTGAGATGGGAGCATTGCCAACTTTACGAGCAGGTTTTGATGAAGAAGCAAATGCAGGGGATTATTTTGGCCCATCAAGATTTCGCCATATGCATGGTTATCCTGAAAAACAAGATTCCAATGAATTATCTCATGATGAAAATAATGCTCAGAAATTGTGGAAAATTTCTGAGGAAATGACTGGAGTGAAATATTAAAAAAGGAATATTACCAGATATCATCTTTCATGACCAGAACAATCTTCTTGATAAATAAAAAAGATAAACACACTGATTATAGGAAAAGCAGACGTCTAATACAGAGAAGTATTTATGATTGGATTGATGAACCACAACAATCTGAGATAGGTTTTAGATTGATGCAAAAAAGTTAATAATTTATTAAAAAAATGTTTTTACGACGATTGCCATAAAAATAATGGTTATATTTAAATTTTAACTATATATAAGAATTTTATACAACAAATATTTTTGTGGAGGAAGAAAGAGATATGAAAAAAATAATTGGTATATTAGTAGTGACGCTGTTGATTGCAACTACTGCCTTGCCAGTAGTAGGGACCATAAATATTGATAAAAACC
>CAZVNH010000182.1:0-5729 GCA_964628575.1 uncultured Thermoplasmatales archaeon
ATCCTCACATATCTTACATCCACTACAAAGATCCTCATCAATATTTGAAGATATAGCCTCAACTACAACCTTACCAGCGGCAAGAGGTTCAGAAGCCCTAATAGCAGCACCACTAGCTTGAGCAACTGCATCAGGAATATCTTTTGGACTTTGACAGCAACCAGCTAAAAATATTCCATCTGTAAAAGTATCAACTGGTCGTAGTTTTGGATGAGCCTCTAATAAAAAATTATCAGCACTCTGGTTAATATTTAATATACGTGAAAACTCCTTTGTATCTGCTCTTGGTTCAATACCTGTTGCAAGAACTACAAGATCAGCTGTAACATCAGGATGATCCTTTGCTTTAATAACAACTCTATCACCTTTTTTTGTAATATTTATTGGATCAGCAAGTTCTCTACGTCTATAAGTAATTCCTTCACCTTGAACTCTGTTATAAAATTCTTCAAAACCTTTTCCAAAAGCACGAACATCTGTATAATATATAATTAAATTTGAATTAGGTAATTTATCTTTTACCATATGTGCTTGTTTAGCTGTATACATACAGCATACGCGGGAACAATATGGATTTGTTTCTTGATCACGAGAGCCGACACATTGAATAAAAACAACACTTTTTGGTTCTTTACCATTAATTTCAATGTGTCCTTCTGTAGGACCTGATGCTGATACCAATCTTTCAAATTCAAGACCTGTGATTACATTATCAAATTTGCCATATCCATATTCAGGTTTTCTTTTTGCATCAAAAAGATCGAAACCTGTTGCAACAACAATTGTACCAACATCAAATTCGATAATTTCTTCTTTCTGATTAAAATCTATTGCTTCTCGTTCACAAGCTTCCACACATAATGGATGATCACCACATTTACCTGTCTTAAGATAAATACATTTTTCAGGATCAATTGTATAGCGTAGAGGGACTGCTTGTGGAAATGGTACATAGATAGCACTACGTTTTCCCATATTCATGTCAAACTCGTTATTAATGCGATTATGAAGTCTACATGCTTCTGCACAAGCACCGCAACCAACGCATATATCTATATCAACATATCGAGGTTTCTTTTTGACTTTCACTTTAAAATTGCCAATATAACCATTTACACTTTCAATCTCAGAATATGTTAGAAGCTCAATATTAGGATGACGAGCAACATCAACCATCTTTGGAGTAAGAATACATGCTGAACAATCAAGAGTTGGAAAAGTTTTATCAAGTTGGGCCATGTGACCGCCAATGCTTGGCTCACGTTCAATAAGATATACCTTGAATCCTTTGTCAGCTATCTCAAGAGCTGCCTGAATTCCAGCGATACCACCACCAACAACCATTGCTTTTGGAATAACATTAACCTCTTTTTTCTCAAGTGGTTCAAGGTATGTAGCACGTTCAACTGCACCAGATATTAAATGAACTGCCTTAGCAGTGGCTCTAACTTTATCTTCATGAACCCAACTACATTGTTCACGCAAATTTACCATTTCAAAAAAATATGGATTCATCTCCATTTCTTCAAGAACATTTCGAAAAGTTGGTTCATGCATTCTAGGAGAACAACTTGCTACAACAACACGATCTAATTTCATATCTTTTATATCTTTTTTAATTAGTTCTTGCCCAGGATCAGAGCACATATATTTATAATATCGAGCAACTGCCACATTTGGAAGTAGACTTACTTGCTCGACAACTTGCTCGACATCAACAGTGTGTGCTATGTTGATTCCACATTGACAGACATATACTCCAATTTTCATATCTTCATCCCAAACCTCTATCTTTCACCTTGAAGTTTTTTTAATTCCTTATACGAAAACACAGGTCCATCTTTACATACATATAAATTTCCAATGTTACACCGGCCACATTTACCAATACCACATTTCATTCTCATCTCAAGTGTAGTAAAGATTTGATCATCACTAAATCCAAGTTTTTCTAAATTTTGAATTACAAATTTAATCATAATAGGTGGACCACAGGTAATAGCAATTGTATTTTTTGGAGACGGTTTTACTCTCAATAAATTATCTGGAACAAATCCTACGAATTCCTTCCAACCGTCTTCTTTTACATCAATTGATAAATGTACATTAACATCTTTGTTTTTCTTTAGGGTTTCAAATTCATCCTTAAATGAAATATCCTCAGATGTTCTAGCACCATAAATTACATCGATTTTACCATAGTCTTTTTTATTATCAAGAACGTAATCAATAAGACATCTAAGTGGAGCTTGACCTATTCCACCGCCAATAAAAACGATGTTTTTACCTTTCCAACCGTTCATATCAAAATGGTTACCATATGGTCCTCTTATACCTACAGTATCTCCCGGTTCTAATTCATGAAGTGCCTTTGTTACCTTTCCATGTCGCATAATGCTACATTCAATATACCCCTTTTTTGTAGGTGAAGAGGATATTGCAAACATACATTCTCCTTGTCCAAGAAGACTTACCATTGCACATTGACCAGGTTGAAAAGCGAAATTCTTCTGTAAATCCTTATCTTGGAATTTGAATCTAAAGGTTTTAATTGCTCTTTCTCCACCAACTTCTTTTTTAATACTTTCAATAGTTGCAAGATTGGGTTGATATGGATTTTCCATTATGCCTTCACCTCCCCTGCACGAGTTACAACATCAATTATATCAATATTTACTGGACAATTGCCAATACAACGACCACATCCGACACATGCTATAACATCAAGGTTTTTCGGAAAATAATTATATTTATGATAAACACGATTTCTAACTCGATTCATACGTGTTGGTCGTGGATTATATCCCGATGCCTGTAATGTATATTCAGGTATCATACATGTATCCCAAATTCGTACTCTTCCCCCTTCAGTCATAGTTGATTCGTCTTGTATATCAAAACAATGACATGTGGGGCAAAGATAGGTACAAGTACCGCATCTTAGACATTTATCAGCAACTTCTTTCCAAAAAGGATTGTCAAAGATTTTATCAAGTTTTTCAGCTATTTTATCAATTTTCTGAACACGTTTGATTTGATCTTTTGCCTTTTTTTCAACATCTTTTTTCTTTGTTTCATCAGCTTTTCCTGCTGGTTTAAACAATGTTGATTTAACAACTTGTTTACCTTTATCGCTATTTGTTTCCACGAAATATTTGTCACCAATATCAGTAAGCAAAATGTCAACGTATTCTGAAGATGCTGGACTATCATTAAATGATGTACAGAAACAGTTTGGATATGGATTATTACAACTAAGTCCAACAAGTAATGTGTTATCTCTTTTTGATACATAGAATGGATCTACAAAATCTTCTTTGAACACAGGATCAATAATTGCAAAACTTTTTGCATCACAGGGTCTTATTCCAAATATTGCTCTTTTACCATTGTTAACATCTGGTGATTGGATTTTACCTTTGGTTCCTGGTTTAAACTTAAATAATGTTTCAGTTTGACAAAATAAAACATTTTTAGGTGGAATTTTTGTATTATTATATTTCATGTTAACATCTTTAGCGTTTTTGATTTCTTTAAAAACTGTTGTATCATTTACATCAACTGGTGCAAATACTTTGTATTTACCTGTGAGTTCGGTAATAAACTTTGGAAGATTCTCTTTTGATAAAATATAATCACTCATTATATATCACCTCACAGTATAAACTCCTCCGGATCATCCGGTTTAAACATAGCAAGTAGCGGCTTTGCTTCAACATCAATTCCTGCTTTGTAATCATACATTTCTTTGATGTCTTTAGCAATTTTTTTATTTAATTTCATTAATGGTATATCCATTGGACAGGCACGTTCACATTCACCACATCCAATACATCGACCAGCCAAGTGAAACGCCCGTAATAGATTCCAAGCAGTATTTTCAGAAAGATTAACAGAACGACGTACCCACTGAGGATCTAAAATATCAACCATACACTCTTTACAATAGCACATTGGACAAGCTTGCCGGCATGCATAACATCGAATACATTTGTCAAATTCTTTCTCCCATCCTTTCCATTTTTCATCAAGAGATTTTTTCTCAAGAGTTACTATTTCCTTGTAATCTGGTTTTTTTGTACTTTTTATTTCTTTATCAATCAAGATATCATGAATTATTGGAGTTGGATATTCACATTCTTTACATTTTTCAGGCATTAATTCTTCTTTTGAAAATTTATGTGTTTTACCATCAACTATTACTGCAAATTTGTCATTATCATATTTTACTTCAACATTTTTATGTTGACCTGGAAATTTTGCTTTTAATTTCTTAGGATCTGCAACTCCGGTACAGGGTATTCCAATTATTACTACATCTTCTCGCTTCAAACCTTTTTCTTGAATTATTTGAACAATTGCTCTTGAGTCACATCCTTTCATTACAAGTCCAATTTTACGTGTATCCGGTTCTTCTCCTCTGCGAAGTGGAGGCTTATCTTCAAACATAGGATATACAGATAGATTATTCACACAAGTTGGATTAAAAACAAATTTATCAGCATCATTTTCTTCATATGCAAAAGTAGGTGCAGCCTGAAAACCAGTAGTACCTTTATCATATCCTACTACATATTTTACATCTTTTCGTGCAACAGTTTTTTTTACTGCATCTCTAAGAGCTTTTTCGTCTACCATTTATTCTCCCTCCTGAAATGTTGCATAGGACCTAGTTTTCGAACATCTTCAGTTACCTCTTTGACAACTTCTGCAAATTTGTTTCCCTCAGCAGCAGAAACCCATGTCATTCTTACTCTGCGAGGATCAATACCAGTATATTCAAGAAGATTTTTTAAAACAGTCATTCTACGTCTTGCTAAATAATTACCACGTTCGTAGTGACAATCACCAGGATGACAGCCACCAATAAGTACACCATCTGCACCTTGTTGTAACGCATTAATTACAAATATTGGATTAACACGTCCTGAACACATGACTCGGATAACTTTTAGATTTGGCGGATATTGGATTCTACTAGTACCAGCTAAATCAGCTCCAGCATATGAACACCAGTTACATAAAAACCCAATTATATTTGGTTCAAATTTTTCTTTCATACTTAGCCTCCAATTTTACTTTTTTCAATTTTTTTAATTGGACCCATTTTTTCCAATTCTTTAACATACTCATCTATTGCATTCTTAAGTTTAGCGGATTCTCCTGTTGAGAACCATTCAAGTCTAATCCTTTTTGGATCTATGTTAAGTTCTTTAAGCATATTTTTTAAAAGTACAAGTCTTCTTCTTGTTTTATAGTTACCATCATGATCACATTCCTCAGGCGGACAACCTGCAACCATTACACCCCATGCACCTTCTTCAAGAGCATTTAAAACAAGCTCTGGTGCAACTCGACCTGAGCACATGCTAACAATAACACCATATGGTGTTTTAACAAGTGTTGGTGATTCACTTAACTGCATACCTGGAAATACTGACCAGTTACATGCAAAAACAATAAGTTTTTTCTCAGTGTCACCTAATATTTCTTTAACTCTATTATGAAGTTCAGGAATTGTTATTTGACATCCTTCTTTCTGAGAAATAGCTCCAGATGGACATGCTGCAACACATAATCCACATCCTCTGCATTCAACTTTGTCAACAGTCATTTTTTCATTACCATCTTTATCTTTTTTGACAGAGAGTGCTTCATATTTACATACAGATTCACAAATATGACAAACAGAACAAAGGTCCTCATCAATTTTAGCAATAGTTCCTTCA
>CAZVNH010000183.1:0-5644 GCA_964628575.1 uncultured Thermoplasmatales archaeon
AATAATGGCAGATAAACCACATTTGAACCTTGTAATTATTGGTCATGTCGATCATGGAAAGTCCACACTTGTAGGACAAACCTTACTTCAAACTGGACAATTCCCAGCTCACATGATCGAAAAATATAAAGAAGAAGCAAAAGCAAAAGGGAAAGAAAGTTTCGCTCTTGCTTGGGTTTTTGACAATCTAAAGGAAGAGCGTGAGCGTGGAGTTACAATCGATGTTGCACATAAAAGATTTGATACTGATAAATATTATATTACTATTATTGATGCGCCAGGTCACCGTGACTTTGTTAAAAATATGATAACTGGAACATCCCAAGCAGATGCTGCAGTATTAGTTGTTGCTGCTCCAGAGGGAGTAATGGCTCAAACAAAAGAACATATGTTCCTTGCTCGAACACTTGGCGTTAAACAAATGATTATTGCAATAAATAAAATGGATGATACAAAACCACCATATGATAAGGCTAGATATGAAGCAGTAAAAGCAGATGTAGACAAACTAGCAAAAAGTGTAGGATATAAAGATGAACAAATCCAATATATACCAGTTTCTGCTTTTGTTGGAGATAACGTTAAAGAAAAAGGTAAAATGGACTGGTGGGACGGACCAACATTCTTGAAAGGAATAGACAACTTTGTAGAACCAGAAAAACCAACTAACCTACCACTCAGATGGCCAATACAGGATGTCTATACAATAAAAGGTGTTGGAACAGTACCTGTCGGAAAGATTGAAACAGGAGTAATGAAACCTGGTATGGGCATTATATTCAAACCAAGTATGAAACCTGGTGGAGCATCTGGTGAAGTTAAAACAATTGAGATGCACCATGAAACATTGAATCAGGCAATACCTGGAGATAACGTTGGAGTAAACATTAGAGGAATTGCAAAAAACGAAATAAGACGTGGAGATGTCGCAGGTCCAAGTAATGACCCACCAACAGTTGCAAAAAGTTTCACCGCTCAAATCATGGTTCTAAATCATCCAAGTGTAATAACAAAAGGATACACACCGGTATTTCATTGTTACACCGCTCAAGTTGCTTGTAGATTTGAAGAGATTCAGAAAAAACTTGATCCACGAACTGGTGCAGTAAAAGAAGAAAATCCTGATTTTATAAAAACAGGAGATGCAGCAATAGTAAAGATTATTCCAACACGACCTATGGTTATTGAATCATCCAAGAAAATACCTCAACTTGGGAGATTTGCAATACGTGATATGGGACAAACTGTTGCCGCAGGAGTTTGTTTAGAAGTAGAAGAAGCAAAATAGGCTTCTTTTATCTTTTTATTTCCAATTAATTAAATATAATATTTTTTGGAGTAATACAGAATGGCTCAAAAAGCACGAATATCACTGGTAAGTACCAATTCAAAAAAACTCGAAGAAGTATGCAATCAGATAAAAATGATAGCAGAACGAACCGGAGTAGAAATGAGTGGACCAATACCACTTCCAACAAAACATCTTAGAGTACCATGTAGAAAAAGCCCTGATGGAGAAGGAACTGAAACCTGGGACCACTGGGAAATGAGAATACACAAACGACTTATTGATCTTGATGCAAGTGACCGAGCATTAAGACAACTTATGAGAATTCAAGTACCTGATGGAGTAAATATAGAAATAGTACTTCGCTCATAAAATTAAAAACATTTTTTTATAAGAGTTTACTTTCACATCTTTAGTTCAAAATTTGATGCTGAGGTAGCAAAGCCCGGCCTACCGCGCCGGCCTTGAGAGCCGGTTCTCCATCTGGGGAGCGGGAGTTCAAATCTCCCCCTCAGCGTATTTTTTTAAAAATATCTATTTTTCCTTTTTAAATTATTAAAAACAAAAATGAATAAAAAAATTAAAATAAAAAATTGATAAATCTTTAGAAGATCTATAATTTTTTAATATTAACTGCTTTTGTACCTTTATCAGTTTCTTCAATTTCAAATTCTACTTGATCTTCTTCGTTTAACCTTGTACCAGCAGGTATATCATTTTGATGAACAAATATATCTTTTCCATCTTCGCCATTTATAAATCCATACCCTTTTCTTGGGTTAAACCATTTTACGCTTCCTTTCATATTTTTTTACCTCTTATTAACAAAGAATAAAAAGAAAAATCCCAAAATTTGATAAATCAAACATATGGAAGCTTAATTCATATTCTTTTTTTTGCAGAAAACAAGTTTTGTTATATATAATTTTCTATCTTATATTTTTTTTACTTTTAATAGAAGAACGGTAAGTTTTTGAAATATTGATAGATTCACCTAAAAGATAAAAATGAAAATAGATCCTTGGAGTTCAACAACATATCAAGATTATAGTCGTCTGCGAGATGAGTTTGGAATAGAAGAATTCTCAGAAGAAATTTGGAGTAAATTACCGAATCCACATAAACTTCTTAGAAGAGGAGTAGTCTTTGGACATAGAGGATTTGAGTTAATTAAAGATGCAATACAAAAAAACAAACCATGGGCAATATTAACAGGATTAATGCCTTCTGGAAAAATGCATCTAGGCCATAAAATGGTAATAGATGAAGTAATATATTATCAACAATTAGGAGCTGATATCAATATTGCAGTAGCTGATATCGAATCATATGGAACAAGAGGATATACTCTTGAAGAAACAAAGAATTATGCATTAAATGAATATATTAAGAACTATATCGCATTAGGTCTAGAATCAAAAAAATGTAGAATATATTTCCAATCAAAAAATAAGGACGTAAAAGACTTGGCTTTTCTTTTAGGTAAAAAGATTAACTGGTCTCAGATGCAAGCAACATATGGTTTCAATAGTTCAAGTAATATGACTCATATCTTTTCGCCATTAGTACAAGCCGGAGATATCTTGCATGTTCAACTAAAGAAATATGGAGGCTCAAGACCAACATTAGTACCAGTCGGTGTTGACCAGGATCCACATATAAGATTATGTAGAGATATAGCACAAGCTCATAGATATTATAATATTATAGAAACAAAGGATAATAAAATAGGAGTTTTTGTTAAAATCGATGATAATGTATCAAAACTTCTTGATAACGCTGAAAAGATATTAAAAGATATGAATTTCAAGAATTTAAAAAGAATAACAGAGTATAAAGCAATATACATAAATGATGCAGAAAAAAAAGATATTCCAATTATAAATGAAGCCTTTATTAAATTAGAATCTGAGTTAGGTGGTTATGCTTTTTTCCAGCCATCTGCAACTTTTCATAGGTTTATAACAGGTCTTACTGGTGATAAGATGTCTTCATCAAAGCCAGAAAGTGCAATTTTTTTAACTGATTCACCAAATGATGCAAAGAAAAAAATAATGAACTCTAAAACAGGTGGAGCTGTAACTCTAGAAGAACATAAGAAACATGGTGGAAAACCAGATGAATGCGTTGTTTACGAACTATTTCTATATCATCTAATTGATGATGATAAAGAACTTCATGAGATATATACAGGTTGTAAAAACGGACAAAAACTATGTGGTAATTGTAAAAAATATGCAGCTGAATTAATGGAAAAATTTCTTATTGACATTCAACAAAAGAGAGAAAAAGCAGAAGAAAAAATAAAGGACTATTTAGAATGAAATTCTAATCATATCCTCTGTATACTCCTTCCTCGTATGCAATTTTTTCAAATCGATTATTTATTTTTTTATGATATTCAGAAAAATCATTATTGATTTTTTTTATAAAATCAATAGATGAAGACGCTTTACCTTGTACTGGTATACTCATACCATAGTTTTTCTTACCTGATAATGCAGAATTTAAAATCTTCTCTGGATTAATACCTTTTTCAAGATTTTTTAATATCTTATGAAAATCACCTTGGATAATTCCAAAATTACCTTGAGGTTTAGATATATCAATGTCGATGTCATCATCTATTTTTCTTGCGATTTTTCCACCAATTCCAATGGTTTCAAAAGGATTCTTATCATATTCTTTTAGAAAATATAAACCAGAGTTATTATTCATTAAATATAGATCTCTTGACAATCGTTTATTATCAATTCCAAAAAAAGCATTCCAACCCTTTGGATGTTTTTTTCCTTCTCGGATGACATCATTAAGAATCTCATTTCTATTTTTTATTTTCAATTTTATCTACAACTTATAAGCGTTTGATATATAAGTATGTTATTATTTCAATTTTTCAAGGAATATTGGTGGTTATAGGTGTTAATTAAAGAAATTATGACAAAAAAGGTTATAACAATTGAAAAGAATCAATCTGTTTTTAAAGCATCCTTACTTTATAAAGATTTCAAGATAGGATCTTTAATAGTAACTGAGAATGGTAAATGTGTTGGAATTATCACAGAGCGTGATATTATTGAAAGAACTATATGTAAAAGAAAAAATCCTGAAGAAACAAAAATTGAAGAAATTATGTCATCTGATCTAAAAACAATCCATGCTCTTGATAGTGTTGAAAAAGCAATTGAAGCAATGGTTAATAATAATATTAAAAAGCTACCTGTGGTAACAGAAGATGGAATTGTTGGAATTATTACTGTTACAGATATTTCGAAAGCAAGACCTGATTTATCTAAAAGGTTTATTGATTCATGGGTTAAAGCATCATGGTCTGATTAAAAGAAAATTTATACATTAACCCATATAATTGGGATGTCTTTGGGAACATTTTTATTTTTATTCTTTTTCTGATTTTTCTTTTTTGCCATTTTTAATTCCCCATATTTATTCTGGCTGCTAAAACCTTTGCACGGCATCCAACAACATGACATTTTGCAATAAATTCCATTTCTTTAGCTTCTTGTGGTGTTGAGATTTGTCCAACTATCATCATTTTTTATCTCCCTCAAAAATAACTTTGTAAGTTAACTTTAAAAGGGATTGTTGTACAAGACTATCCCACAATCTTTACAGCTCTATCCGAATTTATTAATTACTATTAAAAATTTAAAAATATTTAGTATTCCTCTTTTCCAAAGATGTTGTCAATCATCCATTCAGAAACAAATGGAATATGATCTTCATATCCTTGGCCAAGTCCTATAAATAATAATGGTTTTCCAATAGTATAAGCAACAGATAAAGCGCTACCGCCTTTTGCATCTGTATCTACTTTTGTTAAGATAACACCATCGATTCCGACTACTTCGTTAAATCTTTTAGCTTGTTCGACAGCATCGTTTCCTGACAGAGCATCTCCTACAAAAATTATAAGATCAGGTTTTGCGACACGTTTTATTTTAGCCATTTCATCCATGAGATTAATATTTGTTTGCACTCTTCCTGCTGTATCAAGTAAAACAACTTCTTTATGTTTTGCCTTTGCATGATCAATTGCATCATATGCAACTGCTGCTGGATCAGCTCCTGGTCCATGTTTAACTATCTTGACTCCTACATTATTGGCATGGATTCCTAATTGTTCTATTGCTCCTGCTCGAAAGGTATCTCCTGCTGCCATTACACAAGAGATATGATTCTTTTTAAGGAGGGTAGCAATTTTACCAATAGCAAGGGTTTTACCACTACCATTCACTCCAACAAACATTATTACAACAGGTTTTTCTCTTTCTTTAATAAATTCTAAGAAATCTAATTCATTAGATTTAAGTACATGAGATATAGCATTTTTTAATA
>CAZVNH010000184.1:0-5591 GCA_964628575.1 uncultured Thermoplasmatales archaeon
ATATTTCATTTGCACAAAAAATATATAAGGGAGATATTTATGAACAATGTTTTGCGCAGTAATAATAGCTTTAATATTAAGATGGATTTTTAAAAATGAATGGATGATAAGAGAGCAATACATAATTGCTGTAAATAAAAAAGAAGAAGAAATTGTAATGGGAAACAAAAATAATACATAAGATTATTACCAATCTAGTACACTCTATTAACCAGAAATCACTTTTCTATATCTCCCCCAGTGCATTGGTCACCAAAATCAGCGCCATTGACCCCTACAACAAAGGTCTTCAGGGAGACTAATATTCAAAAAAAGTAAGAAAAAAGAAATCTTTTATTTCCTAATAATCCGTTAATAAAAGCAGAAATTATCATTCCAGGAATCTGTCCTATTAAAAACCATGGAATCATATCAAAAAAATGTATTAATTGATCTTTATCCGTTGGACAATCTTGCATTTGAAAAATTGCTATTATAAAAGGTATAATTGCAACTAATAATGCAATTGATTCCGCAATAGCAAAAAAGGCTAAGAATTTTTGTCTTATTTCATTACTCATTTTTTTATCTCATTATAAGATTTATAAAAAGGAATATAATTACAAAAGTATATTAACTTAATCTTAATATACATTAAATTAATATAACTTAACTTTTCATATAAAAAAGTAACCATAGAGGTAGATCATATGTTAGTAAAAAAAGAAAAAATAAACAATTTAGGGAAAAAAATTTACTTTATTACATATGAAAAACCCAGATATAAATTAGAAATTTCAAAAATAATATATGGATATGAAAGTAAAGCAATCTATCCTGAAATTAATAAATTGGAAAGACTAGGATGGATTCATGAAGTTGAATATGATAATCCAGATTCAACTGATGATAAAAGAGAAAAAAAAAGAAAATATTATCATGCAGATGTCAAACCATTGATGAATTTTATATTGGAGAGATTGGAAAAACATGAAATAATCTTTAATATCGAAGAAAAAAAAGAACTAAAGAATATCTTAAACGCAGATTATACAGCAAGTTTAATTGAATGTGTCATCAAATCATATAACTTAGAAGAAAATATTGACTTGTTACCAATAGTTATTGATAATCTCTATTTTTTATATATTCTTATGTGGTCTTTGATTGAAACAAATCATTTATTAAAATCTCAAGATTTAACTAAAAAACCTTATATTAGAATTCATAAAAAATTGGCTAATTTAAACCCAAATCAGACCAAAATATTTCAACCAATCTTATGCGGAACATTAACATTTAGTGAATTGAGAGGACGAGAAAAAGAAAGGATAGATTTAGGGATTATTACTCCTAATATCGACACACAAGAAGATTAATTTTATCAACAATAATAATTCGTTTAGAATCAAAGTTAAAATTTTAATTCAATTATTGTTTAATATGTCTTAACTTAAGATACATTTCACTTCCGTCTTTATCAATTTCCCAACGTAAAATATCTCCTTTCTTAAGACCGAGTTGACTAATTGCAAATGCTGGAACGGTTGTTCTTAGTGATGTGCCTGTAGAGGTTGCAGCATGAAGTACAGTTTCATCTGCACGGGGATTTTTTGACATAGTTTGGGTAAATACAATTTGTTATATATAATATTTTTTACCTATAAAATTACCTTATAATTTACCGTTAAATTTATATATTAATACTATATATAGGTAAATAAATAGGTAATTAAATGTTACATTCTGAAGAATTAAGATTACAAAAAGCACTTGCAATTCTATCACAAAAAGATGCTATACAAAAGATAGAAGATGGACTATATACTGTTAGATCACAGTCTGGAATTGGAGTTTATAAGCTTGAAGGACATGGACGTATTTGGTCTTGTAATTGCCCTGATTTTGTCAAAAATGGAAATATGAGACCATGCAAGCATGTTCTTGCATTGCGTTTGCATCTTGATATTGATTATAAAGTTGAAAAAGGTGAAGAAAAACAAATAATTCCAATAACTTATTCCCAGAATTGGAGTAATTATAACCAAGCTCAATCTAATGAGATAGAAATCTTTGATAGATTGTTATATGAGCTTTGTAGTTCTATTCCTGAACCAGAACAGAACATTGGAAGACCTAAGCATCCTCTCAAAGATCTAATTTTTTGTTGTATAATGAAAGTATATAGCCAGCTTAGTAGTCGTAGATCTCAATGTTTATTTGAGCAGGCGCTTGAAAGAAATGAGATTTCAGAAAACATTCATTATAATGCTCTTTCTCGTACTCTTTTAAAAAAAGAGATAACACCTCTTTTGTATGATCTTGTTCATTATTCTGCTCAGCCTCTTGCTAGTGTTGAAACTGATTTTGCAGTTGATAGTAGTGGTTTTAGATGTTCTACTTTTAATGATTATTGTAGTTATGCTCATGGAACAAATAGAGTTCATAATTGGTTAAAAGTTCATATTTGTACAGGTGTAAAAACAAATATTGTTGCTGATGTTGTAGTAACAGGTGAGCATAGTGCTGATAGTCCACAATTTAAAAAACTTATTCAGAGAGCATCCGAATTTTTCAATATCGATGAAGTATCTGCTGATGCTGCATATTCATCTAGATTGAATCATGAAATAGTTCATAGATTGGGTGGAACTGCTTATATTCCTTTTAAATCAAATGCTACAGGAAATACTAAGGGTTCTAAGATTTGGGAACAGGCTTTTCATTATTTCCAATTACATCGTGAAGAGTTTTTAGAACATTATCATAAACGTAGTAATGCCGAGACTACTTTTTCAGCAATTAAAAACAAGTTTGGTGAGACTATTAAATCAAAGAATAAAATAGCGCAGATTAATGAAATGCTCTGTAAAATTATCGCATATAATTTAACCGTGGTTATTCGTGAGATGATAGAATTTGGTTTTAATACTAATTATTTCTTGTTTAATGATTTACAGAAAGAAGAAAAACTAAAACAATCTAATGAATATAAATTAGAATGATAGATAAATGGAGTCAAGAAATTACTAGAATTTAATATGTTTATTTTTTAAGTGATAATTTCTATTATTTCTGATTTAAACAAAATATTAGTTAAGAGATTTCCATCTGAATCAGCTATATCCATATCTGTAATATCAAAAGTACAAGAATCAGAATCCATTGCAGTACAAAATAGTGTACATGCAACATGAGACATATCAGGATATGGACCCATACTCCAAGTTTGAATACCAGTTATAGTACCAGCAATATTATCAATAACACCAGGGTCAAAAAATGAAGTCCAAAATGAACCAGGAACAACATCATTAACCATAATCAAACCAGAGGAAAAAACAAGTTCATATATCTCCCAGCCGCCAACCTCAAGCTCTGGATCTATAAAAATATCAACTGTGAAATCCTCACCAACCTCGACAACATCCTTAGATGGAATTAAGCTGACAGTAGCTTGTGGCTCATTAATTGTAACTATTGTGGAATCAGTACCTGAATCACCTTTATCATCAGTTACACGCAACATAGTATTATAGATACCTTCATCTAAATATATATGATCAGCTAATCCTGTAGTCATTGAGCTCCAATCATAGGTTCCATCATCATCAAAATCCCATTCATAGAGAACAATATCTCCATCAGGATCATAACTACCAGATCCATCAAGAGTTATTGTATCACCAAGTTTTCCACTATATGGACCATCAGCATCAGCAATAGGGGGGATATTATCATTACCATCTTCACATTGATTATTCCATTGAATAACCTCTATATTAAAACTAAATTCTCCATGTTTATCCTGTAAATTATTTAATTGTTCAAGATGAATAATTGTTTCAAAACCAATATAATAACCTTGATGAACTTGATAAGGCCAAACATCAATCTTTTTTCCTTTTATCCATTCACCATTATCTAAAATATATCTATAGACTTCAAATGTGATATAATCTCTAAAATATTCCTCACCCTCAAACCATGCAATATCAGGCCATTGCAATTTAGCAGGAATACTACCAATATATTTTATAATAACATCAGCTGTGAAATCAAAACAAGGGAAAATATTATCCCAGATCATATCCACATCATAATCAATAGTACCATGTGTTGAACCAGGCTGTGCCCAAGCAGTAGCAACCAGTTCAGCATGATCAGCACCAGTTACTGATAAAACATCAGACATTGATGGTTGATTGTCTTTGAAGCCATGCCAGATATAAACCTCATCATCATATGGAACTGGTGGAACTCCTTCATCCATCCAAACCTTCCAGACCTCGGTACCAGAATAATCCACAACATCAATAGTAACTGATGCAGTATCAACAGTTCCATATATAGTTATAGAATCCATAAAACCAGAATAGCTGATACCAATACCTGAAAGAGCCAATATTAAGAGAATAAAAATAGTTCCAATCTTTCTTCTCTGCATTAACTATCACCTCCATCACGATTAGTCCAAACCAATTCTGCATCAAGCGCATCAACTACATTATCATTATTTAAATCATAAAATTCATCATAAAAACCTATTTCATTTGTTCTATGATTCCAAACTAACAATGCATCAAGGAAGTTTATCTTTTCATCATTGTTAAAATCTAATCTAGATGAGTCAATAATAATTATTGGATTTGAAATAGAAACTGTTTTACCGCTATTATCTTCTATTTTTAGTTTGATAAAATAAACTCCTGGATGAGAATAAGAATGATTTACAATTTTTCCTATTTTTATATTTCCATTTCCAAAATTCCATTCATAAGAACCAATATAGCCATCTGGATCGTAAGAATTTGAAGCATTAAAAGTTATTGTTTGATTTACCAATGCTAAAGTAGGAGAAAATTTGAATTTGATAACGGGGGCTGAAGAGTTGCTATCGATGTTTCCATCCCCATTTTCATCTATTTCTAATATATTAGGTTGAGTACTGTTTAGATAAGTTATTGTTGATGGTTTTGTTGGTATATTTGTGAAATTATATATTTCACTATTTAAGGAATTAACTCTTTCAAAAACCATATTAAAAATCCCGGTCTCAATACCTTTTGTATAAAATGTTACATTTAATGAATTATTTGATATTCGTATCCATTGCGGATGAGCATCAGGACCGGAATATTCGACTCCAGGTATTTGAATCTCTATTTCTCCTGTTTCATTTACACCGATATGTCTATTATACTCATCAATTGCGTGAAGATTGACTGGTGAACAAATAGAGACCTTAGTATATCCAGATTCTACTAATTCTTTTCCAGGCTCTTTAAAGTATTTATGGCCTCCAAATTTAGGCTTCCATTTTTCTAGTATTTGTTTTAAACCTGGTTTGCCCCATACACCTTCAAAATATGTCCAAGGCTGATTTTGAATCAATTTTATATCTAAGTCATCCCAATTAATATGCTTTCCATCTCCCTCATGATCATCAAGTAATTCACCAATTTCAAATTCGACTTCAGTTATTGTTGTATCTGGATTTGGATAACTAGCATGTCCGCCTCTTGATACATAAATCGTTGGATGATCTATATCATCAGGCCAATTATATCCATAGGATTTTCCATGTCTGCTATAAGCAATCCATTTTGGAT
>CAZVNH010000185.1:0-5562 GCA_964628575.1 uncultured Thermoplasmatales archaeon
ACGGCAGACCCTGCGCCTATTTTATCCTTGGTGTTTTAGCGGAAGGCTCTGAGGGTTTTTTGCTTCGAGATACCGGTACCGCTCAGATTAAAGCTGCCTATATTCAACCGGATATGCGGGGGAAAGGGATCGGTGAAGCTCTGTTACAGTATTCTGTTGATTGGTCACAGGAACATGGTTTTGAGCGGCTTTTTGTGGAACATGAAACGGCTAATTACTTTGGGGGAAATTTCTGGGGTAAATACCTCAATCCGTATCTGTATTACTCATTGAGGTATATTGATAATACTATAAAATATAATAAAATCCATGACCATGTTAAAGGTATTCATTATACCTTTGATTCCTCGCAAAATAAGATAAGTGATAATTCTTTTTTTGATAATATTGTTGATGTTTATAATGAAGCTGATAATGTTTTTTATCTAATATTTGGTGCTTTTTTTCTTGTTTTGATAATAGGCATTACCTTGACTATAACGTTTTTTTGGAAACGGAATAGACCTGTAAAAAGACCAATTGGTATTACTCTTATTTTTTTATGGATATTGTTTGGTCTAGCTTTTGGGATTTTATCTATAATGTTTAATCCTTTTCCTGTTTCTTTGAAATATTCAGCTTATGGTAGTAATTTTCTACTCTATTTTGTTACTATTTCTGTTATTTTATATTTGATTGCAATTGGTTTATTTAAAGGTGTAAAATGGGCATGGTTTGCAGCCCTTGTTATGTGGGTTTTTAATCTTGTTAACGCAGTTTTCCTTGGTTTTGATATTATTAGTTTTATTATTGCTTTAATAATTATTTTCTATCTTACACGTCCTTGGGTTAAGAAGTATTATTTTGCGTTGGCAAAAGAGTTATCATAATCAACTAAAGATTTTATAAGCAAAATTTTTTAAATCAATAATTGTTATTAATTATTAGAGATGGGATGACATATGCGTCGATTTAGAAGAATAATGATATTTATATTGTTCCTATTTTTAGTACCAATTTTTTTTGTTGAAGGAGTTTTTGCAAAGAGTTATTCTCCTTCTTTTGATAGTATTGGGATAACTATTGCAATTGTTATTGCTGCAATTTTTACTGTTATTGCGTTTCTTACTTTTGGTGGTATAAAATACGTTACTCCAGAAAATGTTCTAAAAACTGAAGTGCGTAAGAGTTTGTATGAGTATATTGATAATTTTCCTGGTTCGCATCTTCGTGAAATCGCTAGAGAACTTGACCTTAAACCTAGTAATGCAGCTTGGCATCTTCGAAAACTCGAACAGACTAATCTGGTTCGAAGTCGGGAGATAGGTGGAAAAAAAGTATACTATCTTGTTGAAGGTGGTGTAGAGGCAAGAAAAGAAGCAATTGCTGAGGCGATTCTCCGGAATAAAAACGCTCGTGATATTATGCAATATTTACAAGATAATCCTGGTAAACATTTACTTGAGATTGCTCATGCTCTGGATCTAAACCATCATACTGTTAAATGGCATATTAAGAAGATGTATATTGCCGAGCTTATTAATGGTGATACAACAAACTCTGCATATCCTGTTTATTATCCAACTGATATTGGTATTGAGGCTATTAAAAACTCTTCAGGTCATTTTAAAAAGTTAGAGAAAACAGCATCATAAATTAAAATTTTTTATAAGAGTCCAACATCTGTTACTTCTGCTGTTTCTACGTTTTCTATTTTTGATATTTCTTCAGCAATAGGATCAAGTCCACCTTGGCCTGCTTTATCTGGAATTACTACTGTAACATTTATTCCTTTTAGACCAAAGGCAATATTTTTCACTTCTATATTTCCAATTCTTGCTGGTGGTTTTATAAGTGATTTTATTTGTTCCATCATTTCATTTAATTGAGTATCTTCTAAAACTTCAACTGGCATTACTTTGATTAGGCCAACTACGTCACCCATTTATTATTCCTCCCTTTATGGTCCAATGAACCCACATTTTTGACAGGTATATTTAACACTTTGTTCTCTGCAACTGTGACATCTTCCAATTATTTCTTCACAGTTAGGACATGGAAATGTTGTAGAACCTTGCATAAGTAGTCCTTTTCCACATGAAATGCATTTATCTGTCTTTTTCATAGGATGTGCTGAATACTATTACTGTTTTTAAATGTGACGCTTGATAATTAATTATCCATCTTGTAGTTTAAATATTGACATATTTTTATAATTATTTATTGAATATACTTAAATAAAATAATGAAAAAGATATCATTCGTTTTGATAATATGAGAAAATTATTACGATTTCGTAAATAGTCCTAGATTATATGATATGGAAATATTAAGAAAGTAAATAATTCCAAGAAGCACTTTAAAATACTATATAATATATGTGATAAAACGAATTAATTGTAGATATTTTTTTGAAAATATCACAAATTTCTGAATAAAATAAATCAATAATTTTATATAATAAATTATATATATTATAATAAATAATATATTACTGCCGGAAAAAAGATAAAATGTTGAATAAAGAAGATATTTTTGAAATAGAAAATAGAAGAAGGATTTATAATTATATATTAAAAAATCCAGGGTTACATTTTAGACAAATATCAAGAAATTTAAAAATACCTAAATCAACATTAGATTATCACTTATTTTCTTTAGTTAAAAAAGATTATATTTCAATTGAAGACGAAAATGGATACAAAAGATATTATGTAATAAAAAAACTTAGCTTTAAAGATAAAAGTTTAATGAACATACTTAGAGAAGATGTTCCACGTAATCTTATTCTTTATCTATTGATGTATAGTACTTCTTCCTTAAAGGAAATATTAAGATATGCAAAATTTTGGACTAATCATCCATCAAAGATCGGCTCGACTCTAAATAAACATCAATCAACAATAAATTTTCATCTAAATAAATTAATTAATATGGAAATAATTTCATTTTTTGAAGTTAATAATACAAAAAGATATTATCTAATAAATCCAGAAGATATCTACTATCTATGTATAAATTATGAAAAAAGTTTACTAGGTAATGCCAAAGGTCGTTTATTAAAATGGATTGATGTCTATTATTTTTTAACTATTGATAAGGTTATTCGAAGAGGTTATAATATATTTCCCCATCCATATCATTGTTAATGATTATTGTCTTTTTTATTATTAGAATTGCACATAGGGGGATCTTCATGTTTTTTTATCATATCCATTGAAAATGAGGCAACAGATCTGAAAATTCTATATTGAAAAAAAGCACCAGCTGCAAGATTCATATGGTAGGTAATAAATCTATACAAAATTACAAAAACACCAATAAGGCTATTTGAACCAGTTCCAATTAATACACCATATAATCCATAAAGACCAACTTCTGTAACACCTGCACTTCCTGGTGTAGTTGGCATCATAATAATAACTAGAACAAGAACCTGAGCAGCATAAGATTCAATAAAAAATGGTGGAAGACCAAGCCCAAGAAGAATCATTGATGGTATCATGAAACCAGTTGCCCAAAAAAGAACAGTAACAATACTAGCATTAATTAGAGATTTTTTATTCCTACCCATTAAACAAACCATTGAGTTATGAAAATTATCAACTTCTCTATTTATACGCTTTATAACCTTGCTTTCCCTATCTTTTTTCTTTGAAAATCTACTGATTTTATTATTTATAAATATAAGGAAAGACTTTGTTTTTTCAGGTTTAATAATTGCATAAGCAAATAAAAAAAGCAACAAGAGAAAAACAATTACTCCAATTGTCAAACCTAAGCCAATATATCCAACACTTGGTTTATCTTTATAAATAAAAATTGCTATTGGTACAACTAAAAGTATAAAAACAGCATCAAGAAGACGTTCACCAAGAACAGCAGCTGTTGCTCCACCAATTGTCATACCATCCTTATTTAAGAGATGAATACGTACTGGCTCACCACCTGCCATTGATGGAGTAATTCCAGCGAGAAATAGATTTGCAATAACAATCTTTGTTGATTGCCAAAGACCAAGATTTAGATTTTGATCCATAGTGTTACTAAGAATTTTCAATCTAAGACCCCATAAAAACCAATATAAAATATTCAAAAGAATTGCAATTATAAAAAATTCGTATTTTATAGGGGTATTTTGAAGTTGTTTTATTGTATTTGCATCAATTGTTAAATAAAAAATAATAGCAAGAATAATAAGACTGAGACTTATAGCCAGAATTATTGATAATCGTACTGTTTTCTGTTTTTTTATATTCTCAGTCACATTAAGGCTAATTTATAAAAGATATATTTGACTTATGATAATTTTCAGATAATAAATAAAAAACCTTATCTTTTATAAATATATGTCAAGAAAAACCCATGAAAAAACTGCCCAAGAGAAAATATCTTAAAACAGTAAAATATGCGCTCCAAAACAAACTATCTGGTGAAAGTATATATCCTTTTTATGCTTCATATAAAATAACACATAAATGTAGCCTTCGTTGTTCTTTTTGTAATGTTTGGATGGAGGATACTCCAGATCTAAAAACTGAGGATGTCTTCAAAGTTATTGATAATATTGCGCAGTCAAGTATAGTAGTTCTTAGTCTAGAAGGCGGTGATCCTTTAGTTAGAAAGGATCTAGGTAAAATTCTTGAATATGCATATACAAAACCTTTTACCCTTTTTTTTACAACAAATGGTCATCTTCTTGATAAAAGACCGATGGAGGAATATGGAAAACATATTGATTATCTCCATATAAGTATTGATGAAGGTCATGATAATCTTGAATTTTTTGATAGACTTGAAGAGTTTCAAAGCTATGGTCCTGAGATTTGTATACAAATTGTTGTAACAAAAGATACTATGGATATCCTTGAAAAAAAGGTTAAACGTGTATTTGATGTTAATGCTAGAACTGTTGTAATGCCAGCATGTCATTTAGATGGAACAGATGATTATTACCCGAATCCGGAGGATTTTAAAAAATTAATAATAAATCTTAAAAAGAAATACCCAAACACTATAACAACTCCAGTTGGTTTTCTTGATAATATTAACAAATCACATGGATGTTCTACCTCATCAATTATAATCGATTCAGATGGCGGTCTATTTTATCCCTGTAGAACTATTGGAAATAGACTTTATAATTTTACTGAAGGATCATTCATGGATTTTTTAAAAACAGATATAGCAAAAAAAGCTAGAGAAGATATGAAAAATTGTAATAGAAGTTGCGGATGGTACCAATATTTTGCAACAGATGTTTTTGCTTCTCCAAGATCACTCTTATCTTCCCTAAGTCCTTATATTTTTAAATAGGATAACTATTCAAATATAAAGGTCTGAGGAAAAATATGAGAATTCTTCTTGCAACAGAATCATATTATCCAAATATTGATGGTGGTGCAATCGCGCAACATAATCTAGTCCTTTAATTAAAAAAAAGAGGACATGAAATATGTGTTATCACACCTGGGAATTCTTTTAGAACCAGGATTGAGAATGATCAAGGAACAACGATTTATAGAATTAAAGCAGTAAAACTACCACTATATATGCTTGCCTCAAGGAGATAAACACTCCGGA
>CAZVNH010000186.1:0-5556 GCA_964628575.1 uncultured Thermoplasmatales archaeon
ATCTATAGAAATAAGGTGCTTCATAATCTGTAAATAATAATTCTCCATCATAGCAGAATTCTACTTTTTCTATTGGGCTTTGTCCAGGCGTAACATCTGCGAGTAATAAAACATTATCTATTACTATTATATTTTCATATTTAAATTCTATAATTTCCCTATCTTCATAGAAAAAATATCCATGTTTTGGGTTGGTAATTCTTATTTGTGGTTTTTCCAATTCCATATTTGCAAGTGTAGCAAGCATTCCTACTATATGTCTTGTTGTGTTTACAAGATAACTAAAATTGACATTATTAAGATCATCACTTGGTTTATGCATGTTAGGATCACCTTCTCCTTGCCAACATGCTATTGTTTCATAACCAAGCTGTGAGAAATAGTAATAATCACTATACCCTCTTTCTTCTAAATCTATTTTATATCTATTGAAATTAAAATTCAAATTATAATCGTTGGTAATATTTTCAAAAACATCTATCACCCATTCTGCATCCTTAGTATACGATAATCCCATTTTTTTCCCGGTTTCTTTTGTTGTTGCCTTACCTATCATATCTGCGTTAAATTCAACTAATACTTTTGTATCATTTCTATATATTTCATTTGCATATGCTCTGCTTCCTCGTAAACCAATTTCTTCACCAGAAAATGTTACAAACCTTATTGTTCTATTAAATTGATATTGACTAAGTATATATGCAGCTGTTAATACTGCAACTGTCCCTGATCCATCATCGTTTGCACCTACAGTATTTTTTACAGTATCATAATGACCATTAAAAATTAATACTTCGTCTGTTTCAGGATTAGTTCCATAGTGTGTAGCTTCAACATTTTTTGCCTTAAAATATTTTATATGGTACTTATCACCAAAAGATTCCCAATCTTGAATTCTTGTATCTAGTCCCATGTTTGTAAATTGTTTATATATGTACTCAGCTGCTTTGTCACAGCCATAGGTTCCTGTCATTCGTGGTCCTATAGCACATAGATCTGTAAGATAATTTCTAATAGTAGTTTCATTTATTTTATCTAATATTTTCTGTATCTCTGGATCATAATATTTTGAATATAATGTAAAATTAGTAGATATTCTGGTAGTTTCATCATTGTCTTTTATTGAAATTCCAGTGGTTAAAGTATTTGTAAATAACATAAAAAATATTATGAAAACTATAATAATTTTTATATGATTTTTTAACATAAGATAGATTCCCCTTAATTAACAGTATTTAATTGTATGACTAACTGATGATATAAATTTAACTATTCTATTTGGTTTTTTAAAAAGAAGTGGGAGAGGCGCCTCTTTTTTTAAAAAGATTTGGATGAGAGACGGGATGTGGAAAATAAGGCACCTCTATGGAGGAATGTAAATAGAAAGGGGATGGTTATTTGATGATTTTTATGAAAGTAATGTGCCGATAGTTTTGAGATTTGAAGTGGAATGGGATGCTTAAAACTAGATCGGCACTTAAAAACTCCCCCAAAAGATTCGATGTATTTCGGACTTGGTGTAGACTCCATATTTTTACATCTTGAAGATGTTTTTCTTGATTTATTAATGAAGTCTTTCATATCCTCACCATTGCAATGCATTAGCGCATTGCAGATATTGTAATATCTTTTTAGTATTTAAATATTTCGTTCTTTGCATGGCAAAAATGCAAACCAGAAGAGAAATGCATAAATAGGATATAAACAATTCAATAAATAATGGAAGGTTACCAGCAGGAAATTGAAATAATTAAAAAAATCCTTCAAGAAAACCCGAAAGGAATGACTGTCACAGACATAGCTCACAAAATGAAAATCAATAGGAATTCTGTAGCTAAATATTTAGATATTATGCGAATCTCAGGGCACTGTGAAATGATTACTTTTGGTCCTGCAAAGGTTTTTTTCCCATCACGAAGAGTTCCTATAAGTGATATGATAAACTATACATCAGATTTTATACTAATTTTCGATGGTAATTTAAGGATTACATTAGTAAATGATCCGCTATTAAATTTTTTAAAAATAAAAAAGGATAACATCATAGGTGAAACCATAAATGATTTATTAACTGCATTTTTTAAGGATAATCCAGAAATTTTCGTTGGATTAAAAGAAGCACTTGAAGGAAGAAAATTCAACCAGGAAATAAACTTTGAAAGAAATGGCGAGATATATTATTTTTTAATTAAGATCATTCCAACAACTTTTGAAGATGGCAGAGTTGGAGGCTCTTTTATTATCAAAAATAATACTTATCATAAAATAGCTGAAAAGGCTCTTCGTGAAAGTGAGGAAAATTTTAAAAATTTACTTAAGAAAATTAATAAAAAATAATCAATTAACTACTATTTAATAATAGATAAGCAGTTAGGTTAATCATAAAAGTTGTTAATACAATAAGAGTTAAAACTGAATTTGTTTTTAAATCAAATATATTTATCCAATCAAGAATTGCAATGATTACATAAGATAAAACAAGCATTACAATCAATAAAACTATAACTATTCCAACTGTATAGATTGGATTTGAATAATTCTTTGATTGTTCTATTAAAATCCACATAGAAGCAAAAAAAGCAAGTAATCCTATTGTTATTTGTGCTTTTGTCCTTTCTTGCATAGCGTTTTGTCAGCGTTTTTTTATTTATAAAACTTTTTAACTTTCTAATATTTTTATAAAAATCTAATTAATAACAGATATGAGGTTAGATATTGAAAATAGAAAAAGTAGAAGAATCCTTTAAATTTAAAAATCTATTAATTAACCTCAGTTCAAAAGTATACAATCCTGCCGAAGATACATTCCAACTCTTAGAAGCAATTGATGTTAATAAAGGGGAGAATATTTTTGAGATAGGCACTGGTTGTGGAATAATTGCTCTTGAATGCTGTCGTCATGGTTGTAATGTAGTTTGTTCTGATATTAATCCTTATGCAGTTGACCTAGTAAGAAAGAATTATAATCAGAATAAATCAAAACTTCATGGAAGTTTTCAGATTAGATATGGTGATCTTTTTTCTGTTTTGAAAAAAAATGAATGTTTTGATACAATAATTTTTAATCCACCTTATCTTCCAACTAAAGAAGATGATTTAGTAGATGATAATGGATGGTTTGATATTGCAACAAATGGTGGAAGAAATGGTCTAAAAGTAATAGAAAGATATCTGTTAAATATTAAAAAATATATGAAAAAAAATGGCTGTGGTTATTTTGTTTTTAGCTCTCTATCTAGTATTAAAACATTAAAAATATTATTTGATAAAGCAAGTTTAGACTATTATATAATTAATAGCTATAGTTATGAAAATGAAAAAATAGATGTTTATAAAGTATTTTAAAAAAAGAAAAAAAATGGGTTATAGTTGGATTTTTTGTAGTATCAATTGTATTAATGGAAACGTTTCAAGTATTTTCTGAATTATTGGAAATGTATTTACTGATCTACTTCTTGGCATACTTATTGGTAATGCTGGTGACCATTCACTTTGAACCCCATGTTCATCTTTTGCTTTAACCCTGATCTCATAATTTCCCTCAGTTGTCCATTTATGAGTTGCTTGAACTGTTTCTCCTGAATTTTTTGGCCCAATCCAGTTTGAATAGGTTCCATCGCCCCAGTCAAATAAGTAATGGAGTTCATCTCCATCTAAATCTGTAGTTGAAGCTGAGTATGTGTATTCAACGTTTATTCCACCATTTGTTTTTCCTTGTGGTGCAGCTGGTGTTTCTGGTGGTGTAGATTCCTCTCTAAGAGAAAGTGTTGGATCGCCAAATAACACCCATTCTAAAACTGTTTTATATTCTCCTCCATTGTTGATTTTATGTGTTCTCATATATTCATTAAGTGCTCTTACCCACATCTCTCCAAGTGTTATTGCTCCTTCATCATATTGAGTAAGTGTTTCGATTGCCATTCCCTCGATAAGACCTTCTATAACATCATCACTGATATATGCATATCCAAGTCCTGATGCACCAAATGATCCTATTCCGCCACCTCCATTAGTAGATAGAAAAGTCCATGAGAAACAAGTTTTATCTTTACTAAACTTGCTAACGCTACAGGCACCTGTCACAACAACTGGAAGTTTATCTCCGTTTGTTAGTTGTTGAATATTTGTGCTATGATATTGACCAAATGGTGTTGGTAACCATTTACCGTCATTTAGATGTGGATGTGTCGCCCAAACATCTGTATTGCCATGTCCTGAAAAGTCAACAAAACCGCATCCTTCAGATATTGCATCGTTTATCGATGCAACACCAGTTGGTGATACTTTAGTTAAAACATTATTTGAAACCCACATCTTTTTAGGTATAAATTCATCCATGAATTCCATAATATGTTCGTTTACATATTCACCTTCAAGTATACCTTCTGGATCATGGTTTTCATCTACGAATGAATCACCACCGCAATAAACCATATCAAAAAACCAGTTTTGTGTATATGCTTCATTATTTTCATAGTTTATAATCTTGTTTACAACAGTTGTTACCTCTTCTCCATCGTTTGCAGCAAGCCTGCCTATTGAAACATCTGGTTCTAGATCCATAACATCTGTTCCACCATCCCATTTATACTCAGCATATACCTTGTTGTCATTTGAATCCCAACTGCAAAAATCATATTCCTCAGTTTCTTCGTTATACATTAGAAAATCTGCAAAATATAAATCACTTGCAAAAATTTCTTTATCACTATTTGAAGCCTTTACATGGGTTTCACGTAACGGGAATTTATCTTTGTTTCCAACAAGCATTACATTTTTAGTATTCCAGCCTTCTTCTTCATCTGCTGCTTTATATATAAAATATTTTACTTTTTCTGCATCATCACTACCAGTTACTGGGAAATATACACCATTTAAAATTTCACTGAGCTTTACAATCTTAGTTGATATATCTCTACTGTTTTTATGAACAACCAATGGATTTAATTCATCATAAAACTCATCTGCTGTGAGAATGATAAAGTCATATTCTTCATTAAGAACTGAAGATTTCTGACCTGGTTCATATTCAACTGTTATTTCAACTTCTTTTGCCCAAGATATAGTATTATCTTTAGGATGATATCTTACAGGATAAAAGTAGTTATCAATAATCAAGGATTTTTCATTATTTTTTAAGCCAACTTTGATATCATAGTCATACCAGTTTTCTGGATATGAATCATAAATTTGAGATGTTTGTATATTATTTATATTCACTTGCGATCCAGCTGTTGTAGCTATAGGTGATAGAGTAATATCCTTAGTTAATGTTTTTTCGATGATATTTTTAGGCGTAGCTTTAATATTTTTTATTTTTGTTCCAAATGGTAACACAATTTGATGTGTATACATCGGAAGTAAAGGTTTTCCTTCTTCAATTAAAAGGCCATTTGCATTTTCAACATTAATTGTTATATATTCCCCTTCATTCTTATAAGTAAGTTTAGAAAAAGCAGTTTTTATCTTTTCGTTTTTGAAATTTTGTTCTTCTGGTGTAGCAACAGCTCCAAGTCCACTAAGGACTAATATTCCTACCACAATCAGTGGTAATAA
>CAZVNH010000187.1:0-5535 GCA_964628575.1 uncultured Thermoplasmatales archaeon
AAACAGTATCGTACTAAGGGAAAAATTCAAACAGGAAAAGAGAAAAGCGATACAGCTTGCAATTGATGAGGTTAAAAAAGAGTTAAAAGCAGAAATTGAAAATGACACCGAGTTGTACAAAAAACTCTGTGAAAAGGCAGATGCGGTAAAAGGCAGGATGGTGGAACAAGATGAAAGCTGAGTGGTATGCTCTCCATGTAGCCACAGGACAGGAATATGATGTTTTAAAAATATGCAAAAGGAATTTTGAAGTTTTACTCCCAAGAAGGAAATTAAAAGAACAGAAAAATGGAAAGTGGAAAGATGTTGTAAAAGTATTGTTTCCCGGATATATATTTGTAAAAAGTGAAATGACCACTGGGGAGTATTACAAACTTGAAGGTATCAGTGGAGTAATAAAAATACTCAGGGGTGCAAATTCCATTCCAACCCCAATACCTGAATATGAAATGAATCTCGTAATGAGATTTTGTCCATTGGATGATATGATTGGTATTTCTTCAATTGTAAAAGAAAATGATGAGGTAAAGGTAATTGACGGACCCCTTGTGGGAATGGAAGGGCAGATAATAAAAGTTGATGCACGGAGATTCCGTGCAAAGGTAAGGTTCACGGTTCTTGGTAATGAAAAGATTGTTGATATGGGTGTAAATGTTATAAAAAAATCCTGACTTGATATATGCTGACTCGTCGTATGTGGATAGATAAGGTGTAATAGCAGGCTGACATGCCGGGTGAAAAATTCCTGGATGGCGAAGCCTGCTTTTTTATATGAAAAATATGGAAAGGAATGTTTTTTTGTGAGTGAGAAAAAAGTAATGATTATTGGAAGCAGTGCAAGTGCATTGGATATTAAGGAAGTACTGAAAATTTTATCTGAAGATGAGAGACTTAAAAAATATGTTGAAGAGCTTGATCCAAAACAATTGGTTAATGAACTGGCTGCATTTGGTGAAATAAAAGAAAGCATAGGTAAAATAGAAGAAAAATTAAAAAACAGTATTATGGAAATGGCTATCCCTATTATAGAGAATACAGGAGCAAAAAGTGCTTGTTTTTATGGTGATAAATGTTTTGTTCAGGTCACAGCCGCAGAGAGCTTGAATTTGGTTGAGGAAAAAAGTTCATACGAGACAGTGGAAACTATTTTTAAAACGCTGACATCAAATTATATTAATAAAGAAGATAAAGTTAAATATTCTTTGCTTGCTGCATTTAAAAATATAGCCATACCAATATATAAAAAAGATTATATCGAATCAGACCTTAAAGATGTTCTTAACCTTCCTGAAGAAAAAATGATTGTAGCAAATAAGAAGCTTAAGGGCAAATTTGACAAAGACAAACAGATACTTATTTCATTAGGTATAAGTGAAGAAGATGTTGATGAAATAGCTACAAAGGTTCTACAGTTTTTTAACTGGAAGAAAATTACCAAAGCATTTGAACAAGCAGGAATTGAAGGAAAAAGGAATATAAAAAAGGCATTGGAAAGCATAAAAAAGGCTGTTGAGATTAGTGAAACCCACAAGCTTACTGTAAAATCGGAGTGATTATATGCTGAAAAAATTAATTTTTAAATTTTGTTGTTTGGGTGTTTATTGGCATGAAAGAAAATATAGGGATTGCAGGGCTAAAAGACGAAGGATTAAAAGAGCGATACAAAATCTAAGAAATAAGTATCTGAATTAATGTATTATACTCATTAAAAAATCAAAGGCTTAAAATTGCCTAATTTAATAATTATTAACCTAAAAACGTATTTCTATTCATTCTTAATATAAAAATTCAAAATAACCCCGTGTACACGCGTGTACACGCTATATATGTAATGGGGGTGATAGTATAAGTATCATAAAAGAGCTTACAGGCACTCAAAATTTAGATAGAAGCAAAAAAATTGCAGAAGGTAAAAAAGACTTCAGGACTTACTGTAATTTAATGAATCCTGAGTTTTTTAGAGAATCAAGAAAATTTCAAGATATACTTTGCAATACCCTGCAAAGTGCATATGAAAAGACATTAATAAATCCTAAAACAAATAAACCTTATGATATTGTACTTGTAAATCTTCCTCCAGGTCATGGCAAATCATATACAGCGATAATGCTAAGTACTTGGGTTTTTGGACAAAGTTTAAAGAACCAAATAATTACTGTTTCATATAATCAAACATTATCAAGTAGAATGGCAAAAGGTGTACGTGATCACATTGAAGATGTAGAAATTAAAGGTGATGATAATTATTATGTTGTAAATAGCTTTTTTCCAAATCTTCAAATTAAACAAGGTGACGGAGCTATGGATTTGTGGAGTTTGGAAGGTTCATATATGTCATATCTTGCTACATCATTTGGTGGTTCTATTACTGGTATGAGAGGAAATATAGGAATTATTGATGATCCAATAAAAAACAAAGAAGAGGCTGTAAATGAGAGGGTTAAGGAATTTCATTGGGATTGGTATAAAAACACTTTCCTCTCTCGTATGCTTGAAGGTGCTTTACAAATAATCATTATGACGCGTTGGGCTACAGATGATCTTGCCGGAAAGATATTAAACAAATTTAAAGATAGAGTATTTGTTTTAGAAATGCCTGTTTTAAATGAAAATAAAGAACCATTATGTGATGAAATTCTTAGTCTTGAAGCAATAATGGATAAAAAAGATGGTATTGATGAGGATATATTTGATGCTAACTATATGCAGACTCCAATTGATAAAAAAGGTCTTCTTTATAAGGAATTTAAAACTTATGATGTTGTTGATTCTACAGCCTTTGAAAAAGTTATCAGTTATACTGATACAGCAGATGAAGGAAGTGATTTTCTTTGTAGTATTTGTGCTGGAGTTATAGATAGATATGGATATATTTTAGATGTTTACTATACTGATAAAAGCATGGAAATTACAGAACCAGAAACAGCTAGAAGACTTGATTTAAATGGAGTTAAACAAAGTGTTGTAGAATCAAACAATGGTGGTAGAGGTTTTTCAAGAAATGTTATCAAAGATCTTAAAAATCTTAAAAATAAAAAATGCTCTGTAAAATGGTTTCATCAAAGCAAAAACAAGAAGACAAGAATTTTAGTTAATAGCAGCAATGTAATAGAACAAATCATATTTCCTGAAAACTGGAAAAATAAATGGCCGGAATTTTATGATGCTATTTCAAAATACCAGAGAAAAGGGAAAAATGAGCATGACGATGCTCCTGATACATTAACTGGACTTGTTGAACTAATAAATGGTGAAATCAAAGGACTTGGAAAATGGGGGTGGTATTAATGGACATCTTAACAATGCTGAATGAAGGAAAATTTAATAATGTTGCTAAGTTTGTTGGCTCATACATTGATGACTTTGAAAAAAGCGAACAAAGAAAGGCTATGATTGAAGGTAAAGCTTATTACAAACAGAAAAATACTGAAATAATGAAAAGACAAAAGATTTATTATATTTCAAAAGGAGTAACAAAAGTTGACCCTTACAAAGCTAATCATAAATTGCCTTCCGGGTTCTTAAAGCTTTTGATAAAACAAAAGGTAAATTACAGTATTAATAGTAGAATTAAGCTTGCAGCAAATAAAACTAAAAACTTAAATGATATTGAAATGATTATGGGTAAGGATTGGAAAAAAACAATCAAACAGGCTGCAAATGAAGCAAGTATTAAATCTGCAGGATATGTTCAATTTTATATTGATAAAAACGAAGAATTCAATTATAAAATCATTCCTTCAGAACAATGCGTTCCCGTTTTTTCCATTGATGATCCAGAACTGCTTGAATATTTTATTAGATATTATCAACAGATTGCTATAGATGATGAAGGAAAAAGTATTAAAATACTGAAGGTCGAGTTTTGGACAAATGACCTGATATATTATTTTGTAAAGCAGGAATCTGGCGAATGGGAATTTGCATCTGAGGATATTGAGTCAGAAAATCCAAAACCACATATTAAAAAGCTTACTAAGTTTGGTGAGACTGTTGCAAATGTTGAAGGTCAAGGCTGGGGACGTCCTCCATTTGCTGTACTTTACAATAATGATGAAAAGACAAATGATCTTGAAATCATAAAACCGTTTATTGATATTTTTGATATTGTAAACAGCGATTTTGCAAACAATATAGATGATTTTCAGGACATTTACTGGATTCTAAAAAATTATAACGGTGAAGATTTGGAAGATTTTCTTTCAGAAGTAAAAGAACTGAAGGTTTTAAGAACTGGTGATGACGGAGAAGCAAGAGCTGAAACTATAGATATACCTGTTGAAGCAAGAAAAGAAATGCTTGATAATACGGAAAAGCTTATATATAAATTTGGAATGGGTGTAAATCCTGATGACATTGAAGGAAATATTACTAATGTACGTATTAAAGCACTTTATTCAAATCTTGATCTTAAAGCAAATGACTTTGAAATTGAAGTTCAGGATTTCATGAATCAGTTTCTATATTTTCTTAACAGATATCTTGAAATAAAGAAAAAGCAACAACTTGAAGATGATGATATTTATTTGGTTTTCAATAGATCAATGATTATTAATGAAGTTGAAATGCTTGATGCAAACGCAAATCAAGCCGGAAGTATATCAAACCGAACAAGGCTTGAAAATCACCCTTGGGTTCCAAATGTTGATGATGAATTCAAACGGATGTCCAAGGAAATGAAAGATATTGATCTTAATACAAATAATTTGGACAATAATATTGATAATAATTTGGATGCAGGAAGTGATTCAAATTGACAGGAGAAAAAAAGAAATTAGAAACTTTGAATAAAATCACTAATGCAAATCAGGAATCTTTTCGGAAACAGCTTATCAAAGAGTATAAGTTGGCATTAAAAGAACTTGAGAAGGAAGTGGCTTTCTATGCTGCCAAAGGACAATTGAATCGAACTGAAATGTACAAATTTGGCAGATATGAAAATCTAATAAAATCAATAAATAATGAGCTATCAATATTGCAATCTAAAAACTTTAAAAATTTTGATAACTATTTATTTGATCAGTACGAATTAAATTATTTTTATACAGGCTTCATAATGGAAAGTGAATTCCAAGAAAAGCTTTCATATAAAGCTTTAAACAGGAAAACAGTTTTAGATTCAATTCAAAATTCTTTGGCAAAAATCAGCATAGACAAGAGTAAACAAAAAGTTAAAGCAGATATCAGTTCAGCTATTACCCAAAGTATTATTCGTGGTGAAGGAATGACTGATGCTGCAAAGAGATTAAAAAATGTTTTGGAAGGTGATGCAAATAATGTTTTCAGGATAGTTAGAACAGAAACAACAAGGATTGCAAACATTGGTGAAATGGACAGCATGAATCATGCTTCAAGTGTAGGTTTGGAACTTCAAAAAGAATGGGTTGCAACACTGCATGGCAATACTCGTGAAAGTCATAGAGAAGTTGATGGAGAAAGAAAAAATCTTGATGAAGAGTTTTCGAATGGTCTGCAGCATCCGGGTGATCCTGCAGGTGGAGCTGAAGAAGTAATTAATTGTAACTGCACTATGAT